>NZ_JBHYYB010000022.1:84201-127104 GCF_042752535.1 Kitasatospora sp. NPDC059327
GGTGTTGGGGGGGTGTGTTTTTTTTAAAAACCCCCCCCAAACCGCCCAACCCCCCCCCCCCCCCCCCCGGGGGGGTGGGGGGGGGGGGCGGGCCGGCCCCCCCCCCCCCCCCCCATCCCCGGGGTCAGCGCTTGCGCCTCTCCCGCTTCCTGCGCTCCTCGTCCTTCTCCAGTTGGTCGATCGCATCCGCCACCCGGCGCAGCCGCCGGGTCAGTGACCCGCGCTCGGGCGCCAGATCGCCCATCACCCACGTGGTCAGCGGTAGCGCGACCACCGCGATCAGCCAGATCACGGCTTGCTCCGCGCCCGGCACTCGAGGGCCGTCCTCTGAATTCGTGTTCGTCGTCATGGGCCCGACCGTAGGGCGGCGGCCCGCCCGACCCGGGCGCGATTCGCCGAGAAGCACCCGAACGGGTGTAGAGCGGCATGGTTGAGGAAGGGCAGCGTGTCACGTGATTCACCGGTCCCCGCATCTCATCCGGCGCCAGCCGGCCGGGAAGCCACCATCGTCGCCCGCCGCCTCGACAACTGTCAGACCCTCGAGGTCACCCGTACCGCCACTGACGGCGCCAGGAACACGAACAGCCCTCTGTGCGGCGCGAGTTGGCGGGCGGCGAAGGTCCTCGGCTATCCCCGTCTGATCACCTAAACCCAGGTCGGCGAGACCGGTGCGAGCCTGCGTGCCGAGGGCTGGGTCGTCCTCGCCCACCGCCCGCCCCGCCCGGGCTGGCACTGCACCAGCCAGCCCGCGGCTCTCTCGGCACCGCCCACGTCGCCCGCACCCCCTGTGGGAAGCCGTGACCGGATCGTGAAAGTGGGGACGGAGCGTAGTGACTGTCACATACGTGACGGTCACTACGGCGAACGGAGAAGTACGGAACTTCTGAGTCTTCAGGTTGTTGTACTCTGGTTTGGTTCTCGTGAAGCCTCCGGTATAGACTTACGTCATTGAAAAGGCCTTTTTGCTGACGCCACCAGCAATGAAAGAACGCACTTGTTTGTGCCACTTGCGACTATTGCCCAAGTCGTAAGTAATCTGAATCGAAACTTAACTAACTTCGATCAGATTAGTTTGCTTCTGGGTTCGAAGATTTCCGACGTCAATCTGTCGGGAAGCATGGTGATGCCGTCCGGTCTCACCGCTCAGAGTGCACACCGGACGGCCGGCAACCGCTACGCGGCGAAATCACCTAAGGCGCGGCCGAGGGCTCGTATCCCCCCGGCCGCGCCCGGCCTCAGGGCAGGCGGCGCAACAGCTCCACCAGCGCCCTCAAGGCCTCAATGGCGATCATGCGCCACTGCCAGCGGCGTCCCTGGTCATCCGGGCCGGAGTCCGACTCGTTGTCGTCTCCCGGCTTCGTTCGAACCGTCATGGAACGCTGCTCCCCTCCGAGTTTCAAACACTCGGGCCGGCTGGTCCGAGGCGCGCACCTTCACGCGTCAACGGGGGAGGGGCAGGAACTCCTGAATGCAGTGCCGATGCTGATCCTAGGGCCATCATCCGGCCGATAACAAATTCAGTCCGAATGCGCATATCGTTTCGATATGCATTCTCTGGCTTGCCATCCGTTGACCTGCGATGACGCATTTTGCTACCGCGTGGCATGCCCGGGCGGCCCGACCTGTCGTAGCCGTGAGCCATCATGAGGGGCGGTACCCGTTGCCCGACCGATCCCCCCGAGGCCGCCGATGTTCTCCCTGCCCGCCGCCGCCCGCGCCGCCGCAGTCCGCCGCCTGCGTGACGACCCTGCGGCGACCGAGGGTGAACGTGCCTCCGCCCGCGAGCAGTTGTCCCGCATGGAGGCAAGATACGGGCCGCTCGACGCGCCGGCCGCCGATCGGCTGGCGCCCAACGACCGTCGTACCTACGGTCCGAGCGCGCTGGCCACCCTGGGCCTGTCCAGTCGGGAGATTGCCAGTCTGATCAAGGACGAGATCAAGGCCGCCCGCGCGCCTCTGCCTCGCGCGCGCCGCCAGGACGGGCCGGTGGCCGCCCGCGACCCGATTCGCGACGCCCCCAAGGGCACCCGTATCACCGTCCGGCACCGGCAGTTCACCGGCAACTCCGCGATCGACGTCACCATCCGCGGTGTTCCGCTGGATTGGGCCGTCGACGGTACGGAAGAGGTTGGGCCAGGCCGCACCCGTCGGCGCCTCTCCGAACCCTGCGCGGGCCTGGTCGACGCCCTGGCGGCGATCAGCGCGGCCTACAACTGGCGCGGCGACGACACCCTCACGCAGGACTACGTCGACGTCCGCTTCTACTCCCACGTCAACCTCTACACCGCCTGCGGCGAACACCTCGTCACCTGAGCCGGGGACATGCAGGCGACGACGCAACGACCACCAAGCGGTAGGAAGACTCTCAGCGCGGATGTGAGTGGCCAGTGCGGCGCAGCTGGAGAAGCTGGCCCTGGAGGGCTACCGTTCGCCGCTCCGGGGCGCAGCGAGAACCGCTGCGCCCCGGGAATCACCCGATCGGGTGAACGTCTCCCGTTGGCTCTGCCCCGGCGTCTCATCGTGCCCATACGCTCCGCAGGAGCGGTGAGTGCCTGCGCGCACTGACCGTCACAGTCAGCGGGCCGGCCGGAGAGGTGCTTGGCGTGGTCGAAGTAGATCGGGCAGTGATTCGCTACCGGCCGCAGCGGGCCAAGGTGTCCAAGCTCCTCGCCTCGCACGCGGTGTTCCCTCACCAGGCACCCGGGTGGGACGAGGGATGCAAGACGCGCAGCTCCGGGTTCGTCCTCTGGGACGTCGGCGACCCGCTCAGCGTGCGCTGCCGCTACGTTCACTACGAGGGCGACGAGGTGACCGAGGGCCAGTACCACGACCGGATCCGCCGGATTCTGGACCGCACCGGCTACGAGACGAAGCAGATCGACGCCCCGGCCTGCAAGAACGTCGGCGTCCGGATCACCGGCACCCGGTTGATTGAGCCAGAAGACCGTCGACTCCTCGCCGCCCTGGCCCGCGGCAGCGTGCGCCTGGCCGGTGGCCGCTGGCACGACGACAGCCGCCCGGGCGGCCCGCTCCCGCACACCACCCCGGTCCGGGACTACGTACTGGCCGCCCTGGTCGTGCACGGCCCGGACCAGATCGGCCGACTCACCGCGGCAGGCTGGGAGCTGTACAACCGGACGGCCCGGTTCACTGCCCCGTCCGTCGACCTGAGCGAGTACGCCTGACCACAGTCCCGACCGGGATCGGCTCGAACCTACCTCCTGGGCATTCGGGAACGCCGCGTTCACGCGGCACCCGGTTCGCACCGGGGTCCCTCGCAGGGCTGATGAGCAAAGCGACTTCAGACCGCAGCATAGCGGCCGGGCGACGCGTCAGGACCCGCCGTCTGCTCTGGAGGACCGGGGGCGAGCGGCCACTGCCGTGAGCACTGCGCCGCCGTCCTACGGCAGCAGGGCGGGTACGGCCGCGCGGTGGATCAGGTCGGTGCGCTCGGGCACCGGGATGCCGGGGCACTCCTCCGTCCAGTGCTGCAGCATCCCACCGACCAGTGCCCCCGCCCAGGCCGGGGCACCGTGGCCCTGGCAGCCGGCCAGGCCCGTCAGTTGGTCGGCGGTGCGCGTCAGTAGCCCGCTGCCCGTGAGGTAGCCGAGGGCCTCGAGGTGTGCGCGCAGCCGGTGGCCGGCGTCGTGGGCCTGGTGCCCGGGCCGGGCGGCGCGACCGGGCTCCGGCCACAGGCACCGGATCGTGTCGTCGAGGAGACCGGGCAGCGTGGCGTCGTCGGGGAAGGCGGCGAGGCGGGCCGCGAGGTCGAGGGCGGCGATGTGCGTGGCCAGGTGGGCGAGGCCGACGGCGACGGCCCGGTCGTCGGTGGGCGCTCCCAGACGCCGGCCCAGGCGGAGCGCCGTGCGTCCGGCCCGGGCTGGGAAATCGGGGTGGTGGGCCGCGGTCAGCAGGTAGGCGCGACGGGCGGAGCGGTCGGCGCTGTAGGCCGAGGGACGGGCCCAGGCGGCGGCGGGTTCCCAGCCGCCGGCCGGGGAGCCGGGACCGGTCAGGTCGGGGTCGGCGAGGTGGGCGGAGAAGAGTTCGGCGGGGTGCTGCTCGGTGACGGGCATGGCGCTCCTTCGCGGTGCGGGTAAAGGCGGCCCGCGGTCCGGAATCCGTGTCCGAGACCGCCGGCGACCTCCGCCGGCGCGGAGAGCGTGGTGCCGCAGCCTGGCTCCGCTGGCGCGGAGAGGCCCCCGGGGGGCATGCGGGAGCGGTTGGCTGCGTGAGGCTCCTAGACGCCGGATTGTGCCACAAGGGGGATGTGGGAGGATGCCGGTCGAACACTTCCCCGCTGACGCGGGGTCAGCCGATGCGAGCTGTCACATTCGCCCGCGTGCGGGAATCACGGCGCCGCAGGTCCATCCCCCCGGCGGGCGGACCCAGCCCCGACGCCCTCCGAACACGGTGAACGGACCCGCACCATGCCCTGAGAGGAACCACACCCGTTGACCACCCCCGACCCGGCCGCCGTCATCACCCGCGCCCTCGCCGGCTACCTCGTGCCCGGCCACCGCTACCACTCCCCGCTGCCCGACGACCTGGCGCCCTGGTACTGCTACACCCACGACGGAGGGCACAGCATCCTCGTCGCCGTCCCCGAACCCGGTCGCGCCCTAAGCGAGGAGGAACTGACCCCGGCGCCGGTGAAGGCCGTCCTCAAGGCCGGTTGGCGCACCGACACCGCTACCGGCCTGATCGTCAGCGACCTCACCTACGATCCGGTACTCGGCCTGGTCACCGACCCCGACGACGACGAGTACGCCGACAACTCCCCGGCCTCCGTCGCCCAGCAGGCCGCCCTGCACCGCTACAGCGTCGGCGAACTCTACAACCCCAAGGTGACCCGCTGGCCCGACGGCCGAGGCGAGCTGCGCCTCACCCCCGCCGGCGCCGACTTCGTTCTCTTCTACGCCCGGCCCAAGCCCCACGAGATCCAGGCGTTCACCGGCAACGCCGAGTTCGCGGTCATCAACCGTGACCACGTCATGCTGCTGCTCTACGCCTTCACTGACCCGCACGACAGCGACCCCAAGAACGGACTGCCGTGGTCGGACGCCCCATGGGAGTACCACCGCCAGGTCGCTGCCGGGACTTCGGCCACCCTGCCCGACGACGGTTTCCCCCTCCACCTGCTCCTGGTTGACGCCGACACCGGCATCCTCCGGGCCCAGCGCATCACCGTCCCCAGTCCCGAGTTCGCCGACGTCCTGCGCCAGGCCATCGTCCGTCAGAACTCCCACCCGGCCGACCCGGCCGCCGCCACCCGCGAGATTCAGGCCCTCTACGACGCCGGCGACTCGCGAGATCTGTTGCTCCACGCCGATGCCCGCTTCGAGGCACTGCGCGACGGCACCATCTGACCGGCCCGGGTCGCCCGCCCCGACACTCGCCTCCTGCTCCCCACCCCTGTGGGGCCACGCCGACCGTCCCGGTTCGGCGCACCGATCACCAGGAGCAGACCATGACCACCGACGACCTGACGACCGTGTTCCGCCGCGCCATCGAGACGGCGAACGACGACTACAACCGGCTGGAGCACGCCAAGGATCACCGGTTCGAGTTGGAGATCAGCAGGGGCTGGTGGGACGACACCACCGCCTCCCGGTACGTGGACAACGCCCTTCACCAGCTGCTGCTGGAGCGCGACCCCGCCCTGCGGAGCGCGGACGTCGAGACGGTGCGGGCGGCGAAGATGGCGCTGCGCGCCGACCTCGCCCCCGAGATGACGCGCTACCTCGCCTACTGCCGCTCCGGCACCTTCACCGGGTGGAGCCACGCCGGCGCCGAGGACGGGCACCCCGTCATCCACCGCACGACCGAGGAGCGGCTGTGGACCGCCCCGGCCGGGCAGAGGGACCAGCGGGACCTGGAGCGCGCGCACCCCGCGAACCGGGCCCGCCCCGGGCGTCGCTGAACGATCCGAGCTCGCCTCCGCTCCCCATCCGCTGTGGGGCCGCGCCGCACCGCGGCACCCCGGTGGCCGGCCGAACGGCCGGCCACCGTCGTCTCGACCCGCCACCGTCGCAGAGGAGTCCGCCCGTGGACCTGTCCGCCGCCGCCCACCGCGCCCGCGTCACCGAGGCCCAGCTGCTCACCTGGTACCAGGAGGGCACCCTGGTCGCGACGCCCACCCCGGACGGCGAGCTGGACATCAGCCCCGCCGAGGCCCGGGCCGCCCGCACCCGCGCCCAGGACCTGCGCTACCGCGAGGCGGCCCGGCTGCACGCCGAGTTCCGCCGGGCGGGCGCCGCGTTGGTCGCGGGCCTGCCGGCGATGACCGGGGCGCCCGGGCACGTGCGATGGGCCAGGAGCATCCGTGACCACCGGCTTCGGGCGGCCCTGGAGGTGGGGGTGGTGTGCGACCGGCGCACGCTGCGCTACAGCTGGATGCTGGGCTCGTTCGCCACCTGCCACGACCCGCTGCTGCTCGCGTCGATCTCCGCCCTCTGTCCCCCTGACACCGGGAGCGAGGACGACGGCCGCCCCTACTTCTGGCCGTGCCCGGACCAGGCCCTGGCGGCGGTGCGCACCGCGCTGACCGACGGCGATCGCGCCGGGGCCCGGTTCTGGCTCCGCACCCGGGGCCTGGGCGGTACCTGGGGCACCGACCCCGTCGACCGGGAGCTTCCCGTGGGCCCCGTCCACTACGGCGGCACCACCACCTACCCGTGGACCGTCGTGCGTGACAGCGGCGCCGGCTCCCCCCGCGACCACGTTCTCCTCTACCTCGGCGCCAGCGGCCTGGACCCCGACGGCTACGACGTCGACGCGCTGACCGCCACCTACCTCGCCACCCTCACCCAGTACCTGCCCCACGACCTCACCGCCACCGGCGCCGGGTTCGTCGGTACGCACCGCTCCGACGCCTACGAGGACATCCGCACCGCGTACGAGCGCACCGACCTCGGCGCGCTCACCGCCCGCCACACCCGGGGCCGCTGACACCTCCTCTCCCGGCCCTGGAGCGGCCGCACCGACGCCACCCGCGTCCGACGGGCCGGCATGGACGGTGTTTCTTCGGAACGGCCGCGGGGAGGACCTGTCGGCCGGTAGGCTGCCCGGTGGCCGGACACGCACTGCCGAGTCGCTGCCCGTTCCCCGCCCACGCAGGGACGCCGGGCGCCGACGACGAAGGGGTCATCGGGGGTCACGCCCTGGACGCCCGTGGTTTCGTTGCCGTGCCCTTGTACCGGGCGGGGAGCGCGTGGGCAGGCCCGCCAGGATGCGAGCGCACCATCATGTCGCCGAAGAAGAACCGCTCCTACGCCGCTGGCCGGGCCCGCGCGAAGCAGGCAGCCGGCGCGACCGCCCCCTACACCGAGCTGCTCAGTTCGGGCCGGCCGGACCCGGTGGTCGAGGCGTTGCCGGTGTGGGTGGGGGTGGCCGTCCTCGCGCCGTGCGCGAGCCCCGAGGAACGCCAGGCCTCCGCGCAGGTCATCGCCGATGCCCTGGCTCACCTGACCGGCCCGGGCGGGCACCGCTACCCGGCGGCCGCCGCGGTCGTCGTCGCTGCCGTGCCGTGGCAGGCTCGCGGCGGCTTCCTGCAACTGTCGATCGCGGTCGAGGCACTGCGCGACTGGTCCGACCCGGGCGCCGCCGCCGCCACGATGGAGGATGTGCGGCAGGCCATCGCCGCCGCCGCGACCGCCGCCTGGCCGGCCTCGCCGGCCGGCCCCACCGTGGTGGGGGAGATCAGCCGGGGACGCTGGGACGTCATCACGGTCTCCGAGGTTGAGTCGTACGTCGCCACCCGCGGCGTCGATCCGGCGCTGCTGTCCGAGATCGGGACCGACAGCGGCCGGTGGGGCGCCGGGGACCGGGTGCCGGGCCGGGTGGTGTGGGAGCGGCCGAAGGGCCGGTGGGTGCCGCAGGAGTGGAGCAGCACGGGTACCCCGTTCACCCCGCCCGCCGGCACCCGGCCGGCCGACAACCCGTACGGGGAGGGCCACGGCGCCTTCGCCGTGCCGTTCCTGTTGACGGTCACGCTTCCGCGGCGCCAGTTCGACGACTGGGGAACGAGGATGGTCGCCACCGCGGTTCAGGCCGGCTGCCGGTTCCTCGTCCGCGACAACCGGTGGTACCGGGCGCACGCCGACGTGTTCGGCCCCCTGCCCGCCGAGCTGACGATGCCCCGCGCCACCGACACGCCCACGCCCGAGGGCTGGACCACCGTGACCCTGCTGGTGTCCGTCTTCGCCCGCCGGCCCGCGGACGAGAGCCCGGCCGAGTTGATGCACGACGCGTTCGCCGCGATCGCTGCGCGGCTGGCCGATCAGGTCCCGGCGCCGGCCGGCTTCGAACCCGCGTGGGTTCCGGTCACCTCGGCCGAGATGGCGGGCGGCCTGCGGGATCGGCTGACGATCAACGCGGTGGTCCGCCACGACGTCCACCCGTCGCTGCTGCCCGACCGCGCGGGCGGCTACGACACCTTCTACGGCGGCTTCCCGCACCGGGTGGTGGACGCGCACTGCCAGGGCTGGCACCACACCGGCCAGGGCCGCTACAACGCCGACTTCGGCTACGACCGGGGGCTAGCGCGGCTGGCCTTCGACGAACTCGCCGCCGGCCGGGGTCCGCTCGACTTCGTGGTGCCGCCCGAGGTCTACGAGGCCGAGCAGGTTCGCGAGATCCTCGGCGGCGTCGGGCGGCTGGCGGCCGGCACTCTGCTGGTCGCCGTCCACCGGGTGGCCGCCCGGCAGGCCGAGGAGGCGCGCGAGCAGGGCGCGCCGGGCGCCACCCTCTACGCCGGTCGGGAGGGCAGCTGGGAGACCGCGGCGATGCGGACCCTGGCCTGGGACCTGGGTGCAGACCTCGCCGACAACCCGGCCCGGTTCGCTGCGGCCGCTGTGGACGAGCTGGTCGAGGTGTTGGAGGGCTGGACCGAGGTCCAGGGCCGCTACACCGAGGTCGCCGGGAACCTCGCTCACCTCTTCGGCCAGGTCGCCGACGCGGCGGGCGGCTGGTCCGCCGTCGCCGACGAGCCGCTACAGCCCGGCGCCACCGTCGGCCACAGCGACGCGGCCGTCGAGCAGCTGCGGAACTGGCTGCTCTCCACGGCGAACTGCCGCCCCTGACAGGCACCCCGTACCCGGGCGGGCCCCCGAGGGCCCCGCCCGGGGCGGCACGTCCTACTCGGCGGGTATACCTGTTTCCGAACCCCTGTTATGCAAGGCTGACTTCATGAGTACAGAGCTGAATGACCGTGAGTGGGAGGCATTCATGGGCACCGCCCTTGGCCTCAGCGTTTCCGAGAGCGGCCTCCTTATCGACACCGACCCGCAGCAGAGCCTTACGCGGTGGGACTGGTCTAAGCCGGTGAAGCCGGCCGGTCCCGCTGCATCCGATGGCTGAGAGCCGTTCGCTGACTGGTTGGCGCTGTTCTCGGGTGAGCCCCACCGGCTCCCTACGTGCTCGTGCCGGCCGGCCGCAGGTCGCTCGGCGGCCGGCGCCTGCGGCCGCAGGCCGCCCGTTGCGCGTCCAACATCCGTCCGGGCCCGGTCCGCCGCACCGGGATGACGAGCAGCTGCTCCGCCCGGTCCCCGGCGGGTGCGGGCAGAGCGAGCGGCGCGGACGGCTCCCAGCCCCGGCCGGCGAGGACCCGCACCGCCCAGTCCCGCGCGTTGCTCGGCGCGAGGCCCCGTAGCGGTGGCCGCAGCACCTCCGCCTCGGCGCCGACGCCGTCGATCTCCAAGCACCAGCCACGCTCACCGAGCCGCCCGTCACAGCGGTGGCGCAGCACCATCACGTGCAGGCGTGCCGGCCCGGCGCCGAGCGGCGCCCAGTCGGCCGCCACCGTGAGGTCGACGACCGGCTCGCTCGCCCGCTGCCGGCGCTCTGCCTCCTCGCGCGTCCGCTCCCGCCGCACGGCGGCGTCGGCGGCGGCATGGGCGGCGTAGCGCTCGGCGGCCTCGCGGGCGGGCTCCACGTCGGCGGGGTGCGTCAGGGGGGCGGTGATGTCCGCCAGGCCGGCGGTGCAGCCGTCCGGGCACCACCAGTGCGAGACGCGACCGGCCGGCAGATTCGCACGCTTGGCCGCCATGGCGCGCACGTCCTCGTTCCCGCACACCGCGCACCGGTAGGGGACACCGGGTCGGTACGGGCCGTGGACGGTCGCCAGCAGCTCCACCGTTCGCCCGGGCCTCGACTCCAGCACGTCGGCCGCGGTCCACAGACGGGTGGACCACCAGCAGGCCGGTAGCGCGGACCGCACGTCATCAGACACCCGGCACCGCCACCGGGTTCAAGTCGAACCCCAGCCGGGCGTCCACCGTGGCCCTCGCCTCGTCCAGGCGCCCCTTGTGCGGCTGCTCGGAGATCCGGCCGGTGGACGTGCGGCAGTGCTCGCCCCGCCCGGCCCCGCACCTCGGCGACGAGCAGTCCGTGAGCAGCAGTTCCACCCGGATCGCCTTCTCCCGCTCGGCCGTACGCCGGGCACGGGCCGCCCTCGACTCCACGAAGACCACCCCGGCCATCGCCGCCGGGAACGTCGTGACGGCCCGCTCCTGGCCGAAGCGCTCCCGGCGCCACGCCGGAGCGCTCGGATCACTCGGGGCGACCCGGTCGGCCAGCAGCTCCAACTGGCGCATCGTCGGCACGACCGCCGGCCCGCCGTAGGACTCCCGACGCTCCTCCTGGCGGGCGGCCGCGCCCCAGCGCGCGCCGTCGGGCAACGTCGCGGCGAGCGGGACATCCCCGGCCGTGATCGCGGTCAGCCGCTGCGCCAGGGCGGCTCCGGCGGTGAGTTCGGCGGCCTGGCGGCGCAGCTGCTCGATCAGGTCGGCGAGTTCGACGGGCTGGGCGGGGGTCTCGGCGGCGTGCGCGAGCTGGGCGAGCAGCACCGCGGCGCCGGACAGGTGGAGGGTGATCTCCTCCAAGGTGACGCGCCGGCCGGCGCGCAGGTGGGCGGTGTCGGCCGGGTCGGTGCTGGTCTGCGCGGCCGCCGTGGTGGCCTGGTCAACGGACATCGGCGCACAGCTCCTCGATGAGGGCCTGCTGGCGGTCGCGGGGGAAGCCGGACATGCCGGCGGCGATGCAGAACAGGTAGCGCACGACGCCGTCGAGTTCGGCGTCGCTCAGTTCGTCGTCCAGGATCCGTTCCGCGCCGGGCCGGCCGGTGGCGATGAACGCCGACACCAGCAGGTGCAGGGTGGTCAGCGCCGGGGCCTGTGCCATCGGCGGCGGCTGCTGGCGGTAGTAGCGCACGGCCGCGTCCATGCCGGTGCCGTAGTACCCGGTGGAGAGCGTGTACTGGGCCAGGAGAAGCGCGGCTTCGCGGCCGGCGGCCGGGCCGCGCTCGGCCAGGCCCTCGAAGAGGTCGAGGGCGTGCTCGCCGGTCTCGTCGTCGACGGTGCCGGCCAGCGCGGACTGCACCAGCATCGGCAGCGGGATCCCGTCCGCCAGCTGCTCGGCGGTCAGGAACACCATCCCGTCGGCGGTGAAGGGGTTCTCCGGCGCCTCGGTGGCCTCCGGCAGGTCATCCTCCGCGTCCTCCTGCGGATCGTCCTGAGAGGTGGGCGGTGTGGCCGCGGCGGCGAACTCGCCCGGGGTGGCGCCGAGCGCGGCCCACAGGTCAAGGGCGTCCTCGACCACGTCGCGCACCTCGGCGGCGCTCAGCTCCTCCAGCACGGCGAGCATCGGCGCGGCCGGCGCCGGACCGTCCAGGCCGGCCGCCAGCATCTGGCGGGCCACCGTCCACACCCGCACCGAGGCGGGCGCCATGAAGCCGGGCGAGGGCAGCAGGCTGAACGGCAGCCCGGCCAGGTTGGCCACCACGAGCCGGTCGCCGGCCACCAGCGCGGGGATCGCGGAGTCCTGGCACGGCCGGCACCCGGCGCGGGCGGCGCCGACCAGCGCGGCCGCCGGGGCGAGACTCACCTGTCGAGTGACCCCGTACAGACGGGAGTCCATCACCCCGAAGTCGGGCGCCGGGTGCCGGTGCGCGGAGCCGCCGGCGGCCGCGGTGTACGGGGCTCCGGTGGCCCGCTGCTTCGCGCGGGCGGACTTCTTCTGGGAGCGGTTCTTCTTGGGCACGTGATGCCTCTCGGCGCGGTGCTCGGTCCCGCGACCCGGGCCCGCGCGCAGCATCAGCGCAAGGCAGAGGGTGGACCTGACGGACGTTCAACCTCGCGCGGTGCGGGAGCACTTCGGCTCCTACCACCTTGACCGCTGTGCCGCCCGTCGCGGGCAGGATCGGCGGGACTCGGGCTCGGCGCGCTAGCCCATACCCCTACAGGTACGGACGGCACAATAGCGTCAACCCTGGGCAACAAGCCAGCACGACGCGGCCGAGGGCCCGAGCACCGCTCGGGCCGGACGCTCAGCCCTCCTCGAAGGCCTCGGGGTGAAGGTGCCGCGAGACCACCTGCGCGATCGTGTCCAGCGCGGCCCGCAGCTGCAGGTGCTCGGCCCCCGTCACGGCGGTGTTCAGCAGCGGGAACGCACCCCCGAGGGTGAGGTGGCCGGCATCCGGACGCCCGTCCGGCGCCGGAGCGACCTTCACCGTGATCGAGTACGCGGCCGGCACGCTCAGGGTGACGGTGGCGCCGTCGGCGACGGCTTGGCCGCCGTCACCGAACAGGTCGACGTCCTCCTGCCGGGCCTTCGCCGCGAGCTCCTCGCGCGAGTACCGCCCGGCCACCAGGGCCTGGGCGTGGGCGAGCGCCTCCCGGAGCCGGAAGATCAGGTCGTCGGCCATCTCCGCCGCGTGCCCGCTCTCGGACGCGGGATCGATCGCCGTGGCGAGACGCTCCAGTCCGATACTCAGCTGCCACAGCGCCTCCGCCGCCGGCCCGGGCTGCTCGACGAGCACCGCAGGACCGCACACCGCGTCGGCGACCTGCGCGAGCTGGTGGACGTCCTCGGCGCGCAGCGGCGCGAACCGCGGCCCGGGCGGCCCGTTCAGCGCCGCGCGCGAGGCGTCGACGCCGTGCGCCGCCAGCCGCTCCCGGGCGTGCCCGGCCGTGCACCCGGCGGCGCGGGCGAGTACCTCGAGGTCGCGTACGCCTGTCCACCAGGCGGCGGCCAGGGCCTCGCCGAGTTCGGCCACGTGGGCGCCGGCGACGTCGTGGGCGGCGGCGAGTTCGGCCAGCGCGGCCAGGCACGCGGCCTGCGCCACGGCCGACGACCCGGTCCGGACCGCGGAGGAGGAGATGGTCACGTCTTCCAGCGTAGACCTCGGGGTGCGGCCCGGGAGCCGGTTTCGCAAGCGGCCGGCAGCGGCCCGGACTCGGGCCCTTGCCCAGCCGGCTGCCGGGGGCACCGAGCGCTCCAGGGCGTAGCGCGCCAGCAACTCCAGGAACTGCAGGTTCGAATCGTCGTCCATTGCCTTCGCCTCCGCCTGAACCAGTCCCCCGGCGACGGCACGGTGCCGCGACGGGGAGCACCGGCCTTGTGGCGTGAGGCGGCTGCCGTACTCGGAACTCGCTTGGTGGCTCTGGCTCGGGTTCCGTGGCTGCTCGACGATCAGCCTGCCCGACCGGCCGACGACGGTTCAACCGGGCGTGCGGGGCAAACCACCCGGCGCGCGGGCACCCCCTGCACGCCCTCCCCCCGGGACGCGGCCGTGGCGAGGCCAGGGTGTTGGTGCGGCAGGTCGCCTGTCAGACGGGACGCGGGCGGGCGCCGACGGCCGCCTGAGCGTCGCGGTGCGCCTCCTGCACGCGCAGGTAGTTGGCGTAGCTCAGCTTCTCGTGCAGGCCGTCACTCATGCCGCACTGGTGAATGAGGACCGGTCCACGGAACCGGTAGCAGCAGTGATCGGCGAGCGCGTCGACGACGCTGATGCCGATGAGGTTGGGTGGCCCGGCCTCGGCGGTGGTACTGCCGGACACCCACAGGTCGTCGCCGCATCGCTGCGTCTCGCGGTGGTGGAAACCGAGCTGGTCGGAGGCGATGACGAGCGGTAGATGCGCCAGGCGTTTGTCGGGGTGGATCACGAACGCGTCCCGTTCGCGGACGTGGCCCAGGATCCGCGCGAGCTGGGGAGCGTCACCGACCCGCAGCCGGTAGCGGCGGGCGAGGGCCTGCGCCTCCTTCAGCAGGTAGTCGGAACCGGCCGGACTGCTACGGCGCTGCTTCGCGGGCATACCTCGTCAACGACCATCCGGCCTTCGAAGACACGGAAGGGACCTCACACCGGACAACCGCCGGCCCACGGTCACCGGGGCCGGCGTCGCCGCGGCGTCGTGCCCCAACTGCTATCCCAGGCCGTTCCCCAGATCGTGTCGGGCACTGCGCCCCACGTCGAGTCGGAGGCGAGACCCCACACGGAGTCGCGGCGGCCGGTGCGGGCGGAGCGAGCGGTCACGGTGGCCTCCCGAGTGCAGATGATCAGGGACGCCACTGTAGGCCCGCCCGGGAACGATGTCACCGTCCGAGCACCGCGGTGGATGCCGAGATGGTTGGATGCCGCCCATGGACATCGCCACCACCATCGTCGGAGCCGGGACGAAGGCTCTCGCCGGCGTGCTGACCTCGGGCAAGCGCATCGGCGTCGCGTCGGTCGGCAGCCGGGAAGACCTGCGCGCCGTCTACCTCGACTACGGGCAGGCCTGCACCCACTACGTCCTGGCCGTGGGGTGGATGCACGAGCTGGGAGCGAGCGACCCGAAGAACCAGTGGAAGCTGGCCGACACGGCGATAACGAGCCTGGCCGCCGCGGCGAGCATGATGTCGCTGGCCCATGTGGCCGTGCGCATGTCCGCCAGCCCGGAGGTACAGCGTCAAGCCCGCGAACTTGGGGACGCCACCATGGCTCTGGGCAATGGTGACGCCGTTCTGGGAGCGCCGAAGCGAGAGGCTCTGCACAAGACGTTCGTGGACACCATGGACGCCTACCTCCTGCTGTGCCGAGTCGAACTGCGTTACCGCCCCCGATGGTGGGAGCCGCACCGCTCGATACCGCGCTGGTGGAAGGACAGGTCGGCGCGGAAGGAGGCGGAGCAACTCCTGAGGCGTGATCCGGCCGGGCAGTGAAGTCGCCGAGAAGCGCGGCTGGTTCGCCCCGGGAATCCGGGCGGCTACGTTTCGCGGTTGGTCAAGCACTCTACGCTGTCACCCATGAAGCTGCTGCACGTCACCATGGTCCTGGCCGCCATCCTGATCGCCCTGCTCGCCGGCGCCGGCGGCTACTACCTGCGCGACAGCCGGGAGAGCGCCCCCGTCCCCACCTACATCACCGTGCCCCCGAGCCCCGCCGCGACGCTGCCGCCCACCGCCGGCGCGAGCCCGGCGACGCCGACCCCGTGACAGTCCGGGCGCGCCCGGGTCACTCGCGCACGGCCCAGAACCGGTCCGCCTGGTCGTGCTCCTGAACGGATGCCGACAGCGAGCCCGGCGCCTCCTTCCACAGCATTCGCCACCTGTCGGCGCCCTCGTACATGTCCACGATGACCGACAGGTTCCGGGTCGTGTTGACCCACGACGAGGTCTGGTCCTGGAAGCCGTAGTCGGTGAAGCTGACCGGCGTCTGCTCATACACCGCGGCGAACTGCAGGCGCCGGCCGCCCCAGTTGATGTCCTGGTAGAAGCAGTAGTAGGCCGGGTCGTGCGGGCACTGCTTCCAGTCCGCGTCTGCGGCGGCGCCGCGCCGCAGGGTGTCCCCGCTCCAGGCCGGCGCCTGGGCCTGGCCGGGCAGCGGCAACACCACCACCGCGCCGTCCGGGTAGGTGACCTCGTTCGCCGCGCTCTGGCGCCCGCCGCGGCCGCCGGCGAGCTGATCGTCGACCGCGTGCTGCAGGTCCGCCCGCTGCCCGGGGGTGAGCGCGGTGATGAGAGGTCGGGTGTCGTCCGGACCGCGCGGCCGCGCTCCGGCGGCCTGCGCGCCGAGCAGCGAGGCCACGGTGAGCGCGCCGGCCGCCAGCCGCAGCACCCGGGAGCGGGGGAAGGTCAGCATGTGGCAACCCTATGTCATCGATCGATCGCGCAGGGTGGCATCTGACGTTTGACCAGCTCGAACACTTGTACGATTCTCGGGGTGTGTCGACCTACCACCCCCACCGACCGGCGCCCGAGGGCGCCACCGGGTCCTGGCGCGACGCCCGCCGCGCGCCCGCCGCCGAGGTCGAGCACGCCGCCGACCGCGAACGCGACGTCTTCACCCACGCGCTCCTCGCCATGGGCGGCACCCTCGTCCCCGCCGTCGTCACCGCCTGGCGCCCCCTGGACGGCGGCCGGTGGGCCGCCCACGTCCTGTGGGGCCCACCCCTCACCGCCGAGTGGATCATCAGCACACCGCACACCCTGCGCCCCGCCCACCCCGCCGCACCGCCGGCCCCGGACGCCGGGAGAACTCGGTGACCCTCACCGCGCTGCCCAGCGACCAAAGCGACCGACTCACCGACCTCCTCGAACAAACCTCCCCCGAGGCCCGCCGCGCCCGCGTCGACGCCACCACCTGGCCCGCCCTCGACGCCCTCGCCCCCCTACTGCCCGACGGCCGCCTGCCCCGCGGCTGCGCCGTCGAGGTCATCGGGGACCGCTATCTTCTGGGGGCGCTCGCGGCCGGCGCCGCCCAGCGCTCGGACGTGTTCGTGGCCGCGGTGGGAATCGCCGACCTCGGGCTCGCCGCGATGCACGCCCTCGGGATCTCCTACGCCCGCCTCGCCGTCGCCGACGACCCGGGCCCCCACTGGGCAGAGGTCACGGCCGCGCTCGCGCGCGAGGGCGCGTTCGGCGTGATCCTGCTGGAGCCCACCACCCCGGTGCAGCCCCGCGACCGCCAGCGCCTCGCGGCCCGCCTTCGTGAGTCCGGCACCACCCTGCTCGTCACCACACCCTGGCCCGGCGCCGCCCTCACCCTCACCAGCGACGAGCAGCGGTTCGCCGGCCTGGGAGACGGCTGGGGGCAGATCACCTCCCGCACCGTCACCGTGTACTCCACCGGCCGCGGCCGCGCCGGCGTCCGCACCCGCTCACGCACCCTGCTCCTGCCCGGCCCCGACGGCACCGCCCAACCTCTCACCCCCACCGCCGAGCAGGATGTTCCCGTGCTCGACGCAGCCACGGCCTGACCCGGCCCGTGCCGGCCGGCACGTCGGTCCGTGTCAGCGCCCACCCGCCGCGTACATCGCCAGCTCCGCCTCGTGCGGATCACCGCTGGCCGCCCGGCGTTCACCAGCCCGACCGCTTCCGCCACCGCCGACTCCGATCCCGGCGACCAACTGGTGCGCGGACGCGCGACCTCCGATCAGGCCCGAAGACCACTAGCACCCCGCTCCCGGCCCGTCGTGCCACAGCCAGTCGTCCAGCCGACCACCGAGCCGCCGCCGCCGCGCTCGCACCAGCGCTTGCCCCAGCGTCGGCGGCACCACCTCAGCCAGACGCTCCGCTGGCCCCCGCCGAGGACTACGCGACCCGGCCAACCGCGCCGACACCCGCAGATCAAGACCACGGCCCAGACCACCACCAGCACGCACGCCGCTCACACCCAGCTCAACGAGCCGGCACCACCCACCGGCACGCCACATGGACGGTAGGGGCGCAAGGCGCGGCGAACGTCGTAGGGCGCCCCCGGGAAAGTGGCGGCCCCGGCAGTGCCCAACCGCTCAGCCCGGCCGCCGAGCGGGCCACCGCGGGCCGTCCACCGAGTCGTTCAGCCACGCGAACTGGCGGTGCGGGCCCACCGTGATGCCGTAGTCGCACGGTTCCGGCCGGCCCAGGCCCTCCCACTCCGCCCAGGCGGCCAGCAGCTCGTCACCGATGCGCCGCACGCCACCCTGGTGCAGCACCGTCGTGCCGTCGCCCACCGCGGAGAACGTCGCCCACGAGGCGACGCCGTCGTGGACCCAGGCGTTCACACCGTCCTCGTCGCGTCCGGTGGTGATCACCGCGTCCGGCACCGCCACCCGCAGAGCGAACAGGAGGTCCCAGTTCCCCTCCAGAGCGAACAGGTCCCGCTCCACCACCCGCTCCGTCTCGGCCCGACCGTCGCCACGAACCGCCGCGTACCCGGTGAACCCGGCCACCGGCGGCGTCGCGCCGGCCCGGTCCGCCATGAACTGCCCCAAGCCCTGCACCCACCCGGACGCGCCGCCGCCGTCGCCGGCGACCGTGAGGGCGACGTGGCCCAGCCGCCCCCACGGGTAGACGATCCGCCCACCCGGGCGGGTCGCCTCCACCCACGTCCACGGCACCCGTTCGACGGCGTAGGTGGCGATCACCCGGTCGAACCGGTCACCACCGGGCGCCGTACGGGAGGCATCGGCGACCACAACCTCGACGTCCAGACCGGCGGCCGCCAACCGGGCGCGCGCGAACTCGGCCAGCCCCGGGTCGATCTCGGTGGACACCACCCGGCCCGGGCCGGCCCGCCTCGCGGCGAGCGCGGCGTTCCACCCCTGCCCACCGCCGATGTCCCACACCCGGTGCCCGGGCTCCAGCAGCAACGAGTCCAGCATGTCCACCACCACCCCCTGAGCGGACAGGCTCGACGACGGCAGCCCGCCACGCACCTGGGTGATCGCCCCCACGGACTGGTCCCCGTACAGCTCGCTGGCCCAGCCCTCCGGATCGACCGACCGGTCCACCGCCACGTACGCGTGCCCGTCCCACCGCCACAGCCGCTCCGGCGCGAACCGGTCCCGAGGCAACGCGGCGACGGCCTCGCGCAGCCACGGAGCCCGCTCGGGCCAGGCCCCACGCGCCTCCATCGCCTCATCGAGGCCGGCCCGCCACTTCACGAGGTCCACGCTCAGTCCTTCTTCGGCTTCCGGTGCTTCCCATCACTGCCCGGATCCGGCTTGTCGACCTTCCCGTCCGCGTTGCCCGGCGGTTCCTTCCCCTTGTCCAACGGCTGGTCCTTCTCCCGCTTCCCCACCAGGAATCCCCCTTCGCACGCAGAACAACAACCCGCCCATCCTGGCCGCCACGTCCCCCGCACGATAGGGGGCGCAGCAGCGCACAAGGGGCGTAGGACGTCGCACGCGCGCCCCGAGAAGAGCTGCGTTCCCGGCAGGACCGCGGAGGCAGGGTGTAACGGTTTCGCGCGGCTCGCCGTACATCGGGGTACAGCTCCACGACGGCGAAGGATCGATCATGGCTCTCACCACACTCTCCGCGAACAGCGTCACCGACGAGCACCTGGAGGTGCTGCGCCAGCTCCTGGATTCGAAGAACGCCCTGTTGCGCCGGCATGGCCTGGACGCGGGCACGGGTGGGGACACGCTGGTGCAGCTGACGCACGAGCTGCCGGCGTCGGCCGCGGAGTGGCTTCTCGGCACGGCCCTGGAGCGGGGGACCTCGGTGAGCGACTTCCTGACCGAACTGGTGGAGCGGAGCCGGGAGGGGGTGCCGGCGCCGCGGCGGGAGACCGGCGTGCCGACGGCCGACGGGGTGGAGTGGTTCAGCGTGCAGCAGTTGGCCGAGGCCACGGGGACGCCGTTGGCGACGCTCTATGGGTTGCTCGCTCGGCCGGACGGACCGAACCCGGTGCGCGTGGGGCCCAAGGGGGGTCGATTCCTGGTGCACCGGCTGGAGGCCGAGCGGTTCGCTCGGTCGCGTGGCCGGGCCCTGTCCGTCTGAACACGGCGAAGCCCCGATTCCCTGGCCGGGAAGGAGCGTGATCACGATTCGGTTCCGTCGCCCGCGTCGCGGCCTGGCGGCTGGGATGCTCCTGGCCATGGACGAGACCACCACCACGCCGCCCGTGCCTACCGTTGAGCCGCTTCAGGCGGCCGCCGAGAAGTCGCCCGGGCCGAGCGTGAGGGTCCCGGTCTGGCTCGTCGCCGGCCTGCTCGGCTTCTCGCTCGGCGCCGGGGCGACAGGCCTGGCATGGGCCCTGTCCTCCGGTGACTCGACCACCACCGCGGCACCGACGGCCGAGACGTTCACCCTCACCGGGTCGATGCTGCTCGCGAACGGCGCCAGTTCGGGTACCGCCGCGTCCGGCTGCGCCGGCCTGCGGGGGTACGACGACATCGCCAAGGGCACCTCGGTGACCGTGTACGACGAGAGCGGCAAGGTGTTGGCGACCGGTGCGCTGGGCAGTGGCAGCCCCAAGGGTGTGGACGGCTGCATGTTCCCGGTGGCGGTTCACGCCGTGCCGAAGGGCCCGAAGTTCTACCAGGTCGAGGTCGGCCACCGCGGGAAGGCCACCCTGCAGAAGGAGGAGGCCGAGGCGGGCCTGCTCGCGGTGCAGCTCGGGTGAACGTCGAGTTCGGGGACCGGCGTGCCGACCGGGTGGCGCCTCGTCAGGTCGTCTTCTCCTGGTTGCCGTGGCGGCCGGCGGTGATCATCAGCGGGCCGATGTAGCCGACCATCATGTGCATCCCGCCCATCCAGATGACGACAGGCCAGGGGGCGTGGCCGGGGTTGTCCAGGGGGTAGGTCATCGCGGTGAGGGCGATGGCGTAGACGCCGACCAGGGTGACGACAAGCCCGTGCCGGATGCGCAGGCCGAGGCTGTGGTGGCGTAGACGGTGGGTGTAGTCGGCGAGCACCCAGGTGATCGTGGGGAAGGCGAGGGCGGCCGGCCAGCAGGCGAAGTCGCCGTACTCGGGGCGCAGGGCGGCGGCGAAGTGGGGGACGGAGACGATCCACCAGCCGAGCGAGGCGAGGGCGAGAGCGTTCATGGCGATCCGGTAGCCGGTGCTGGGCCTGCGGGCCTCGGCCGGTTCGGCGGGGATGGCGTGCACAGCGGGCATCATGCCGCAGCGCCGGCGGGGGTGGGTGGACCTGGCGACGTTCGGGGTTGTCGAGCGCGTAACGCCTCGTGGGTCGTTGTCGTACTTCAGGGTGTGTGCGGCGGGCGTGTGATGAGAGCCGCCCGTCGCACACCGCGAAGGACAGCTGGGCCCGCC
The DNA here is from genome assembly GCF_042752535.1 of Kitasatospora sp. NPDC059327. Classification (NCBI taxonomy): domain Bacteria; kingdom Bacillati; phylum Actinomycetota; class Actinomycetes; order Kitasatosporales; family Streptomycetaceae; genus Kitasatospora; species Kitasatospora sp. NPDC059327. The sequence goes on from NZ_JBHYYB010000022.1 coordinate 105,003, forward strand.
CGAACCACCCTTTATCGACTTTCTATAACAGCCCAAGACCTCAGCCACCCACTCTGCCGGCGGGGTGCGGGCCCCTCGCGTACACGTGGAAACGGTGGTTCGGAAGGCTCACCAAGGGGGCTGGTTGAGGTAGGGCTGTTATAGGAAGTCATGTTCGGGGGACAAAGAAGCCCGCACGCCATCCGGCGTGCGGGCTTCCCAGAGAGGCAGTGGCCGAGGCGAGTACCCCTTCGAGTCTGGCCAACGTACCACGGCACCCACCCCCTTCCTGGAGCCGAAGCCCAGCTCACACCGCCCAGCCTGTGACACCCTGTGGCGCATGACCCGCGCCCTCAACCCCTACGTCGTCCTCGACGACTGGCTGAACACCAACCCCTTCGGCGACAGCGCCGGCCTGAACTACCGGCGCGAGGTCACCCGGTGGATCAACCACATCGGCGCCCAGGTCTGGAGTACCCGCGCACGCGACGTCAAGGAGTGGACGGCCGCCGCCAACAGCGAGCGCACCCGTGCCTTCCTCGTCTCCGTGCTTGGCGGCTTCTACCAGCACGCCCAGACGATCGACCCCAGCATCACCAACCCGGCCCCCGCGACCCTGCGCCCCGCCGTGGCATCCCTCCCGCCCGGCCGGCCCGCGCTCACCCGCACTGAGTCCACCCTCTATGTCAGCGCCCTGGACCGCTACGACGGCCTCATGCCCGAACGCGCCCGCGCCCTCGGCTACCTCGTACTCGGCCGAGGCCTGCGTGCCCACCAGGCCGTCGCCCTGAACGTCACCGACATCGTCCGCGAGCAACACCGAACCGTCGCACGCGTGACCCTCAAGGGCGGCGGCACCGAGTTCCAGGAACTCCCACCGCCCGTCGCCCTCGCCATCAACGACTACCTCCCCCACCGCCGCACCACCGCCCCCCACAGCACCCCCGAGACCGGCCCGCTCCTCACCAGCGGCCGAGGCCGCCGCCTCGACCCCGCCCCCAGCGTCCGCGACCTCCTGCGCGCCGTCGCCTCCACCCACACCCAGCTCACCCACCTCGCCGATACCCTCACCGCCGACGGCCTCGCCAGCTCCCCGAACCCCTTCCTCGGATAAGCCCGACACGAACGACACCCCCTCTCCCGACCGGCAACCCAGACACTCCGGTACATGGGGGTTGAGGAACATCCATGCCGGATCGTGCGCTAGGCCCGGATCGCGGCTGGTGGGCCGCTGACGGGTCGTCGGCAGCGGGACGCTGGTGAAGTCTTCCCACAGATAACACCCTGATATCTGCGGCAGTAGTCACTGTGAGCTGCGATTCCGTTCGGCGCAGAGTGCGCGAAGCGGCTCCGTTATCTGCGGCATCGACCCCGACCGGCGTGGCGCTCGCGGCCCGGCGCAGTCCTGTCCAACCATGGTTCCACCGCCAACCGACCTACGGGGAGTGCCATGTCCGAGCTTGAGTACGCCTGCGACATCACCGGCGACGACGTGCGGAGCGCCGTCGCCTTCGTATCCCGGCAGACACCATCCGAGGAACCCGGCAGCCGCTCGGCGGACCTCGCCGCCGCCCTGGTCCGGATCGCCGATTCCCTCGGTCGGCGCCTCGACGTAGGGACGCACCTGGCCGCCCTCGGTGAGCTGGACCACGGCGGCCTGTACCAGCTCAAGGAGGAGTGGAACGAGCTGATGTGCTGTGTCGAGCCCTGGAAGGGCCGGGACGGCTTCGACGAGGAGCGGTTCCGCACCGTCCGGCACCTGAGCGAGTCGTCCGCCGCCGTCCGCTCTTACGCCCTCAGTCAGGCCCGGAAGTTCGCCGAGCAGACCTGACCGGCTTACGGCAGAACCGCCTCTTCCCTGCCGGGGGCTGAGGAACATCCGCAGCGGACCGTTACGGAGCGTACAGGCGCCGGTCTTCGTGCGGATGTTCCTCAACTCCCATCCCGTACCCTGCACGCCATGACCACCACCCAACCCGGCCGTATAGCCGGCTGGCGGGCCCGACGAGCGGCCCGCGCCGCCCGCCTGACCGAGACCGGCAGGCTCACCCTGGCAGCCCGCTCGATCCTCGGTATCGCGGGCGTCGCCATGGCAGGCACCGGAGCGCGGGCCATCTTCGTGACGGAGGTCGAAGCCGGCCCGACCGCCCTCGTCACCATCGGCGGCCTCCTACTGGTCCTCGCCGTCATGGGGCGGCCGATCAGCTCCATCGGCCTCACCGACGGCTCCCTCGCGTTCGAGCAGATCAAGAGCGACCTACTCCAAGCCGAGAGCGACGCTGAAGTCGTACAGATCGTCAGTACGGCGGTCGCCGAGCAGCCCAGGGTCCAGAACGACCCCGACATCGCGAGCGCCTCGGACCGCGCCTACCGCAACCTGATCAGGGACCGCCTCATCGGCCACTTCGGCAACCGTGTGAGGTCGGAAACGCCGGTCGGCTCCACCCGGGCCGACTTCACGGTCACGAACGGCGACAAGTCCGCCATCATCGAGATCGCCTTCGGCAACCCGAACCGCATGATGGACGGAACCAAGCTGCTTCGGATGCTCAACCCGTCCTTCCTCAGCACCGATCGTGCGGACGCCATCGTGATCGTCAGCAACATGCTGGAGCCCGGCCTCCACGACCTCAGTGAAGCCCGCGACTTCGCCCAACGCGGCAGCAAGAACTTCGTCTACGCCCGCTGGACGGGCGACATCGACACAGCAGGTTTCATCCAGTCCGTCGAAGCCCAGCTGCAGAGCTGAGCGCTACGCCCCACCCCACGACGCGAAGAGTCCGACCACCGAAGGTGGCCGGACTTTCACGCTCACGTCCCCGGGTGCGTCGACCGCACATGGCGGAGGGGTCTGGCAGCAGACCAAGCAGGTTCCCGGCTGACTCCTCGATAGTACCGTGCCCCACCGTGCGTCGACGGGACCTTGTGGGTGGCGGGTGCCATCCTGCCGTCATGCATACCACCGCCGCATTCGTGACGATCGCGGTCGCTCTCGGTCCGCGTGCGACCGAACCGTCCCCCACCAACCCGACCGCCGCACTGCGCCGCGCCGAGGCCGCCACCACCGGCCGCATCCGCGACCTGTGGGGGTTCGCGGCCGCGGCCGTCGAAGCGGCCGGCGACGACACGGTCAGCCGCCGCGGCCGCGAGCTGTGGGCCACCGCCGCCGACTACGCTCGCAGGGCGGCCGATCTTGAGGACGGTGCTCCTGCCGGCGTGACCGTAGGGGCAGGGCGCGCCTAGGTTCGGGGCGCCCCGGACCGTACCAACGGCAGGACTTCCCCGTGCGACTCGCCCTCACCTCCGCAGACCTCCGGCAGCTCGCCCACACCCCCGCAGAACTCGCCGCCGTCACCTGCCTGCGCCTGGGACGCGGGGGCTGGACGCTTGGTGTGCGTGATCCGGACGGCCGACGGACCGCCCTGGTGGCGATCGACGCGGAGGCCCTTCACGAGCGACTCGCCGCCGGCGACAGCTTCGTCGAGCTGCTCGCCGCCAACGACTCGTGGCGGCTGGCCGGCCCGGCCACCGGCGGGCAGCTGCAGGTCGTCACCGGCCCCCACCACGCCTGGCAGCAGGCTCGCGTGGTCGACATCGCCGGCGCGCAGCGTGTGATCGGCCCAGGCCTGGATTTGATCATCACCCGGTGCCGGCGGTACCTGGCCGCGGACCCGTCCGGTGAGCTCACCGAACTCACCGAGCTCGCGTCCGCCGAACTCGTCTACCGCCTCCCCCAGCTGTGCGAGGACGGCCTTCCCCCGGTGCTGCTCGCCGCCCGCCACGCCCGCCGACTGGTCGAGTCCCTGGCCACCCCGGGAACCGCCGACGCCGAGCGAGCCCGGGCCGGAGCCCGGGCGGCAGCGACCGTCACCGAACTGCTGCGCCACACCGTCGGGGCGCACGTCCGGGCACAGCGAGGCATCGCCGCCCAGCTGCTCGTCGATCACCTCGGGTCGCAGGCCGCCGCCCGAGCGGAGCTGGGAATCGGCAGGTCAACGCTCTGTGAGTTGCTGTCCGGTCGGTAGGTGTGAGCGTGCGTTGTCGAGTGCGTGGGTGGTGGGTGCCGGCTGAAGGGTGTGGGTGAGCAGGTCGCTGGCGGTCTTGAGGGTGTCGAGGTACTGGTCGCTGGTGAGGGCCGTGCCGTAGGGGGTGAGGGGTCCGCGGGTGACGACCAGTTGGACGGTGCTGTCAGCGAGCTCGGTGGTGTGCAGGGTGCCCGGGTAGCAGAAGTAGGCGCTCTCGGGGCGGAACTCGCGCAGGTACTGGGGGTGGTCGGCGTCGGCGCGCTCGGTGGTGGTGTAGGCGGTCAGGGTGGCGGTGCCGGTGAGGGTGAGGTGGGCGCTCTTGTCGGGAGCCTGGCGCGGCGCGCTGTGGTTGTCGGCGCCGGTGCGCAGGTAGAGGGTGTCTTCGCCGTGCTGGGCGAGGTAGAGGTCGGTGTGGCCGTGGCCGGTGTAGGAGCGGGCGGCGTCGGCGGGGTTCGCGTCGGTGAGCAGCGCGAGGATCGCGTTGGTGAGGGTGGGCAGCCAGCCGGGGGTGAGGGGGGCGCCGGTGTCGGGGATGTCGGTGGGGTGTCCGGTGCGGGCGAGGAGCGTGCGTACGGGCTCGGGGAGCTGGAGGGCGGGGGTGGTGTTCACGGCTTGGTCCTTTCGATGAGGCCGAGGTCGGTGAGGGTGGTGGCGATGGCGGCGTGGGCGGCGTGGGTCATGGAGTAGTCGCGGCCGGCGATGTCGTCCTGCTTCATCTGGGCGACTTCGCCGCCCATGTCGGTGGCGGCCCACCAGGTGGGTTGGCGGTCGGGGCCGGAGGCGAAGAGGGTGACGGTGCCCGCTTCCATGATCGTTTGGTGGATGAGGGGGTCGCCGAGGAGGTAGTCGCTGCCGGGGGTCTCGAGGGCGACGATGCCGGGGGTGAGGGTGTGGGAGGTGAAGGGGCCGGCGTCCTGGCCGTCGGTGCGGCGCTGCCAGGCGTGGAGGTAGCCGCCGGCGAGGATGTGCGCGCCGAAGGGGCGTTTGTGGGTGTGGGGGATCAGGTCGCGTTCGGCGCCGTGGAAGACGTGCAGGCGCAGGGCCCAGGCGCGATCGTCCGGTTCGGCGAGGACGAGTCGGGACATCACGGGGTGGTGCTCGCCGCGGTGGAAGAGGCGGGGGGTGGTGCGGGAGCCTTCGACGAGGTCGGTCAGGAGTCGGCGGTTGTCGGCGATGGCGCGCAGGATGTGGCGCAGGGTGGGTGCGGCGTGGTGGAGGTCGTTCCAGTCGATGTGGTCGAGGGCGGTGTCGACGTCGCGGACGTCGTTGAGGGGCTGCATGGTTCTCCCTGAAGTTCCGCTTGTGGTAGGGGAGTTGATGGATTCCTGGTACGGTTTTCGTCCCAGTTGTTCCGGGTTTGTCTGGAGGGCGAGGAATGCGACTTCCGCAGTGGGTGCGTGATCTGGTACTGCCGGTGTACGAGAGTCGGGTGGTGCGGGGGCTGGAGGGGCTGCCCCGGCCGCGGCACGTCGGGATCATGCTCGACGGCAACCGGCGGTGGGCGCGGGCGAACGGGCACGACGACGTCGCCGAGGGCTACCGGGTCGGTGGCGCGAGGGTGGAGCAGTTCCTGGGCTGGTGCGCGGACGCGGGCGTGGAGCACGTGAGCCTGTACATGCTCAGCGACGACAACCTGACCGGCCGGCCGGAGCACGAGCTGGTGCCGCTGCTGGGCATCATCCAGGACACCGTCACCGGCCTCGCGGCGCCCGGCCGGGCGTGGCGGGTGCGGATCATCGGCAACCTGGACCTGATGCCCGGTGAGCACGCGGCCGCGCTCAAGGAGGCCGCGGCCGAGACCCTGGAGCGCGGCGGGATGCGGGTGGACGTCGCGGTGGGCTACGGCGGGCGCCGGGAGATCGTGGACGCGGTGCGTTCGGCGTTCCACCAGCACGTCGACGCCGGCGGCGATCCCGCCGCGTTCGGCGAGACGATCGACATCGAGCACATCAGCGCGAACTTGTACAACGCGCTCGGCGCCGACCGTACCGACCTGATCATCCGCACCAGCGGGGAGCAGCGCCTGTCCGGGTTCTTGCTGTGGCAGAGCCCGTACGCGGAGATGCACTTCGTGGACGTGTGCTGGCCGGACTTTCGGCGGGTGGACTTCTTGCGGGCGCTGCGCAGTTTCGCTGGTCGTGAGCGCCGCTACGGCAAGTAGCGGCGCGGGGCCGGGCGCGGTCACCTGAGCATCCGGTCGTCGGCCGTGATCGTCTCGATCGCGGCCGGCCACGCCACGTCGCCGTCGGGGTTCATGTCCACCACCACGGCGCGCCAGTCGGCGGCCGCGCGTTCCAGGACCTGCTGGACGCGTCGCTGGAGGTCGAGGAAGGCGGCGCGGGTGGTGTGGCCGCCCAGGGTGCCGTAGTGCTCGAACGGGCCGAGCCGGCCGTGCTGCTTGATGCGCCGTTCGTAGGCCGTTGCGGGGTGGACCTTCAGCAGTACCGGCACCACCGTGCTGGTGTTGGGGCGCAGCAGGGTGATGGCCGCGGTGAGGGCCTGCTCGGCCTGGCGGTGTTGGAGTGTGCCGTCGCCTGCGGCCTGTTGGACCAGGACGCAGTTCTTGATGACCGAGCGCAGCAGGTGGCAGGGGTCGATGAGGGTGTGGCCGGTGGTGGCGGCTCGGGGCAGCAGGACGGTGTTCCAGTAGGTCATGGCGCCGGCGGTCTCGGTGAGCGCGGCGGCGAGGATGGTGCGCGGGTTGTTGGAGCCGATCTCGGCGCCGGCGAGGTGGCGTTCGAGCGTGGGGTCGCGCAGGTCGGCGGTGTCGGGCATGTCGTCGGCGATGCGGTCGCCCTCGCAGGTGCGGGCGTTGATGTAGAAGGTGCGCAGGGCGGCGTCGTAGAGGGTGCGGTTGAGGGTGGCGTCGGGGCCGGTGGGGTTGGTGAGGAGGTAGTCGCGGCGGCTGAGGGTGTCGGTGGGGGTGCCGGCCTGGTTGAGGCGGGTGGCGAGGTGGGCGGCGAGGGTGTCCTTGCCGGAGCCGTCGATGCCCAGGAAGGTGACGACGCGGCCCGGGGGCGGGGTGGGTGCGGGGGACGGGGTGGTGGTCATCGGCGTTGTGCCTTTCGGTAGTGGGTGAGGGCGTGGTGGAGGTCGCGGCGCCGGAAGTCGGGCCACAGGGTGGGGGTGGTCCACCAGTGGGCGTCGGTGCCGCTCCAGAGCAGGAAGCCGGAGGAGCGCAGTTCCCCGCTGGTGCGGATGATCAGGTCTGGTGGGGGGTGGTCGGCGGTGATGTGTTCGGTGATCTGTTCGGGGGTGAGGTCGGCGACGGCCTGACGGGGGCTGAGTCCGTGGTCGCGGACGGCGTGGGTGAGGACGGTCCGGACGGCGTCGGTGATCTCGCGGCGGCCGCCGTAGCCGATCGCGAGGTCGACGGTCATGGTGCGTTCGCCGGTCGCGGTCTCGCGTTCGGCGAGTTCGAGCATGGCGCGTACGCCGGCGCTCAGGCCGTCGGTGGTGCCGAGGTGGCGGATCGTCCAGCGGTCCTGGAAGGCGAGGCGGCGTACGGTGGCGCACAGGACGTCCATCACCTCGGTGATCTCGGCGGCGTCGCGGTTGAGGTTCTCGGTGGAGAGCATCCACAGGGTGACGTGGTGGACGCCGGCGTGTTCGCACCAGGTGAGGACCTCGGGGGTGCGGGCGAAGCCGACGTGGTGGCCGTCGGTGACGCGGCGCAGCCCTCGGCGGCGGGCCCAGCGGCGGTTGCCGTCGAGGATCAGGCCCACGTGGCGCGGTGGTGGCGGGGCCGGGCGGCGGGGCAGGAGTCTCACAGGACCCGCTCCACTCCCCACACGGGCATCTGCTCGAAGAAGGTGACGGCGTCGTCGGCCCAGCCGAGGGTGCGCCAGGTGGCGGCCTCGGCGCAGGCCTTCTCGCCCCAGTCCTGCATCATCTTGCGCAGCGCCTGGTCGACCCGGTGGTGGGTGGCGATCTCGCGGACCATGTCGACGTCGGCGTCGGTGGCGTCGGCGCGGCCCAGGACGGTGCGCACGAAGTCGCGTTCGCGTGCGGTGGCGGCGGCCAGGGTCTGGCGCAGGGGGTAGGAGATGCGTCCGGCGCGTACGTCGACGCTGTCGGGTTTGCCGGTGATCTTCGGGTCGCCGAAGAAGGAGATGTAGTCGTCGCGCATCTGGCCGGAGATGCCGATGGCCCGGGAGTAGGCCTGCAGCGTGTCCTGGTGGGTGATCGGGTCGGTGCCGGCGGCGAGCAGGCCCAGGCGCATGGGGGCGATGGCGCTGTAGCGGCCGGACTTGTAGTCGGAGACGGTGTCCAGGAAGGCCAGTCCGGGGAGCTTGGAGAAGTCGCGTTCGAGGTCGATGATCTGGCCGCAGAAGGTGGCGGTGGCGGCCAGGGAGAGGGTGCGGGCCAGCAGGGTGATCAGGGCGTCGGGCAGGCCGGAGGTCAGGATGACGTCGATGGCGAGGTAGCCGGCGAGGTCGCCGGCCATGACGGTCAGGCCCATGGCGTGCTGGGGGTGGTGGGGCAGCTCGGCGCGGTAGGTGCCGTGGGTGGAGCGGATTCCGCGGCGGGTGTGGGAGTTGTCGACCAGGTCGTCGTGGATGAGGAGGCTGGTCTGGAGCAGTTCGATGGCGAGGGCGCCGACGTGGGCGGCGGGCTCGGTGGCGGAGCCGGTGAGGCGGGCGGCCTCGTAGACGAACGTGGCCCGCTGGCGCTTGCCGCCGGCCAGTGCCAGGTCCTGGACGAGGTCGAGGGCGCGGGGGGTGAACAGGCTTTCCGCGGGGTGGTCGAAGCCCTGGCGCAGGCGCTCGAAGTACTGGGTGAAACGGGCCTCGAAGGCGTCGGCGTGGCGGGTGATGCGGTCCTGCACGGACTGCGCGGTCGGGGTGTAGATGGGCACGGGGGACCTTCCTGCGTGGGTGCGCGGGCAAGGGGGGCCTCGGGGCCAGCGCGCGGCCGGCCCCGAGGGGCATGGAAAGGCGGGGTCAGGCGGCCGGGACGAGGGCCTGGGCGTAGGGCACGGAGGACACGCACGGGTGGGCGATGCCGTGGCCGGTGTGGCCGTCCTCGCCGAAGGCGTCGCCGTGGTCGGCGCAGGCGATCACCAGCCACGGACCGTGGTGGGGCATCTCCTCGAAGAGCCGGCCCAGCTCGCCGTCGGCGTAGGACAGGGCCGCGCACTGGGACTCCCAGCTGTCGCGGTTCTCGCCGGGCAGGTAGCCGGCCGTCGGCTCGTGGGTGGCCGCGACATTCACGAACAGGAACAGCGGCTGGTCGGCGGGCTGCTGGGCCAGGACATCCAGGGCGCGGTCGACCTGGTGGCGGGTGGAGTCGTAGCAGTCCGGGCTGGTCTCCTCCGCCCAGTAGGACTCCTGGAACAGGCCGGGCAGGACCCGTCCCAGCTTGGTGCGGCCGTTGAAGTAGCCGACGCCGCCGATGCACACCGTGCGGTAGCCGATGCCGGCGAAGCCCTGCACGATGTTCGGGGCGTCGAACACGTAGGTGGTCGGCGCGATGGTGCGTCCCTTGCCGGGCACCGCCTGGCAGGCCAGCAACCGCGGCGGCCGTACGGGCCCCGAGGGCACCGGCAGGAAGCCGGCGAAGAACGCTTGGTGTGCCGGGTAAGTGAACGTGCCCTGGGTGCGGCGCTCCTCCCAGAGCCCGTCGGGCAGGATCTTCTCCAGGTTGGGGGTCCGACCGGCGTGCATCGTGGCGCGGGCCACGTCGTAGCGCAGTGAGTCGATCGTCATGAGCAGGACGTTGTGGCTGCCGATGAGCTCGTTGGCGTTGAGCGGTTCCACCGGTCGGATCCCCTTTCGGTCAGGAGGTGATGCGGAACTCCTCCCCGAGGGCGAAGCCGAGCCGATCGGCTTCGCCGGTGGCCACGAGGACGTCCTTCACGGTGTCGATGCCTCGCCAGTAGCCGTCGATCCGGTAGGCGAACAGCCGGCCGTCCTTGGCGAGGTCGGGGAAGGTCGTGTCCTCGTGGTCTCCCTTGTCGGGGAAGAGCGCGAAGGTGTGGGTGTCGAGAAGGTAGATCCCGGCGTTGATCCAGTACGGGAGCACCGGGCTCTGGGTGAAGCCGAAGACCCGGCCGGTCTTCTCGTCGAGATCGGCGACGCCCCAGTTCGAGCGGTACTGGCTGAGCGCGATCGTCACCGCCGCCTGCCGGTGCTCGTGCTGCTCGGCCATCTCGACCAGGGAGAAGCCGGTGAGCACGTCACCGTTGAGGACGGCGACAGGTGCCCAGTCCGCCGGGTCGCGCAGAAAGGCGGTGGCGAACTTCAGCGCGCCACCGCGCCCCAGTGGCTCGCCTTCGATGGCGTAGGTCAGGTTCAGGCCGAAGCGCGCGCCGTCGCCGGCGTAGGCGCGGATCATCTCGTGCTTGTAGCCGCCCGAGACCACGACGTCGGTGACGCCCTGGCGGGAGAGCCAGGCGAGCTGGTAACCGATGATCGGCACGTCCGCGACCGGCACCATCGCCTTCGGCGCGTCGTCGGTGTAGGGGCGCATCCGGGTGGCCTGGCCACCGGCGAGGATGATCGCCTGAGTCGGAGAGTTCGTCATGCCGCCATCCTCCCATCAAATGAATCTGACGCACCGTCAACTAACGTTCCTGTACGGTGATATGAGTGCAGCGGCGGCCCTCGCGAGCATGCCGGGAGTCCAGGGAACACCCCGCCCCCACCCTCTGGGGAGGCACACGCGGGGGGCACACAACAACGAAACGACCCGGCCCCGGGCCGACCGAGGACCTGCGGCCCTACGCTCGAACCACCGGCCCACGCACCACGGGTCCGGGCCCGGACGAACAGGGGGATCACATCGTGGCCACCACCCGGGCCAAGGGCCCGAACACCGCGCTCGCCGAACTCGTCGAAGCCGCCGGCGCCAGCCACAAATGGCTCGCCAAGAGGGTCAACGAGCTGGCCGCCGAACGCGGCGTCACCACCGCCTACACCCATACGGGCGTATCCCGGTGGACGACCAAGGGCATGGTGCCGCGCGACCCCACGCCCGCCTGTGTGGCCGTTGCGCTGGGAGAACGCCTCGGGCGCCCGGTCACCCTGGCGGAGATCGGGATGGGCGAGGCGCGCGAGGCGGCCCCCGACATCGGGTTGGATTTCCCCCGCGACCCCGATACCGCCCTGCGCGGCGCCATCCAGCACTGGAGCACCCCGATGTTGAACCGACGCGCCCTCCTCAACACCTTCGCGATCGGCGCGTACACGGTGCCCACCGTGCGGTGGCTCGGCCGCCCCGCCGACACCGAGGCCGTCACACCCGACCCGTACGGGCGCCGGGTCGGACGCACCGACCTGGACCAGCTGTGGGAGGCCTCCGAGGAAGCCCGCCGCTGGGACTCCCGCTTCGGCGGCGGCAACGCCAAGGCACCGGCCGTCTCGCGCCTGCTGAGCGAACGCGCCGTTCCCCTGCTCCAGGGCCAGTTCACCGAGCGCCTCGGCCGGGAGCTGCTCACCGCCGTGTCCGAACTCGCCCGCGTCTCCGCCTGGTCCGCCTTCGACATGGGCGACCACGGCGCAGCCCAGCGCGACTTCGTCCAGTCCCTGCGCCTGGCACGCGCCGCCGGCGACACCGAGGCCGGCGCCTACACCCTGGCCACGATGAGTCTGCAGGCGATGCTCCGCGGATACCCCGAGGAGGCGATCGACATGGCCCAGGGCGCCTACGACCGCGCCCACCGCACCGCGGCGCCCCGCGTGCTGGCCTTCGTCAAACTCGCGGAGGCCCGCGCGCACGGCCGCGCCGGCGACTCCCGGGCCGCCGGCCGGGCACTGGTCGCGTGCGAGAACCTCCTCGACTCCATCCACCCCGGCACCCGCGACCCGGCCCACCTCGCCTACCTCACCCACCAGCGGATCAGCACCGACGCCGCCGAGATCCACAAGGACCTCGGCCAGCCCGAGGCCGCCCTGCGCTGGGGACGACAGGCCGGCCCCATGTCCGCGACCGACTTCGCCCGCGCCACCGGCATCCGGTGCACCGTCCTGGCCGTCGCCCACCTGCAGCACGACGACCTGCCCTCCGCCCTGGCCGCCGGCGAACGAGCGGCGGCGATCCTCGGCCCGGTCCGCTCCGCCCGCGCCCACGGCTACCTGCGCGACGTCACCACCGCGCTGCGCCCCTGGCGCGGGCAGGACCAGGTCGACGACTTCCTGCGGCGCGCCGGGAAGGTCCTCGCCACCGCCTGACCGCACGCCGGTCCGCTCACCCTTGGCACGGCACCGGGTCGGGGCGGACACCGCCCGTGGCGCGGTCATCGGCCGACCGTCGCGAGCGGTTCGGCGCCGGCGCGCTCGCCCTGGCACAGGCACGGGTGGCCGGACGGCAGGCGGTGCAGTCCGTGCAGCAGGTAGGTGGCGTGGGCGGCGGTGCGGGCGCCGACGCGGTCGTAGAGCACCCGCAGGTGCCCGGTCACGGTCTGGCGGCCGATGCGGAGCGCCTGGGCGGCCTCGGCGGCGCTCAGGCCGCGGGTGATGGGCTCGAACGCGGTCAGCTGGTCGCCGGTGACCCGGGCCGCGACGGCCAGGTCGCCGGGCGGCGGGACGAGCAGGCCGTTGCGGCAGGCGACGTCGACGGCGTGCGCGGCCGTCGTCGCGCCGAGCTCACGACGGGCCTGGCCCGCCAGCGCGCCGACCGTCTCGATCGTCCATCCAAGGCGGCCGGCGATCGCCCGGTGGGTCAGGCCCCGGGCCTGGAGCGCGAGCACCCGATGACACTGGGCGTCCAGGGCCGGTACGGCGCCACAGCGCGGGCAGGGCCGGCCGGTCTTCGGCGGGGCGGGGAACATCAGGGGACTCCGTGGAAGGTCAGGGGCGGTGGGGCCGGGTCAGGCAGGTGGGTGGCCGTTGGTCAGGTACACCGGCGCGAACGGGTCGATGAGGCGGTCCAGGGCCCGGGCGATGCGCAGGTGACTGTCCGGACAGCACACCTCGATGCCCTCGGGCTGTTCGAACCGCAGGTTGTCCTCGATCTCGCCCGGCCGGGGCAGGCTGTCGAGATCGTCCCCGGTACGGGTCCTGCCGTCGAAGACGAACCACAACGCTTCGACGCGGTCGTCGCCGGCGCTCACGGCGTCGACGACCAGGAGCGTCAGGGTGTCGACATCAAGGCTGACCTCGCAGAAACCCGCTCGGCGCGCGACCTCGTGCGGAACCTCGTCCTTGAGGGCCCGACAGGTGAGCAGGTCCCACGCCTTTTCGTCGCGCGGGTCGTCGGTCGACAACAGGACGTCGCCGTACTCGTTGCGGACCAGGAGCTGGGCGTAGACGAGCCGACGCGGCGGAAACCGCGGGTCGATGTCGGAATGGTCGGTGAACAACGAGCGCTCCTTTCGTTCTCCGGCCGGCGGGCCGGCCGGGGCGTGACCCGGGGCCGGCCGGCGGCCGCGTGCTGGACGGTGAAGGGGGTGGCCCGGGGAGAGGATCGCTCTCCCCGGGCCCCTGCTCCGGTGCCCCCGCGGTTGCGGTGACCTTGGGCACCCGCCGAGCAGGCGTTCCGGATCACGGCCGGGTGGCCGCTACCGGTGTGGCGGTGCGCACCCGGGCCGGGCCCTCCCCAGGACCCGGGACCCGGGTGCGCGCCGCCGTCTGCCGCCGCACATTTCTTCCCCGGACGGCAGAGGATCGGGTCAGCCGGCCGCGGTGTCGGCGTAGGCCTTGGCGAGGACCGCCGGGTCGGTGCCGGTGATCTGGGCGATCGTCGGCAGCTGGTCGGGGTGGGTCAGCAGTCGCAGGACCAGGTCGTGGCCGCCGAGGTCGTGGAGCGCGGCCACGAAGGCCTCGCCGATGCCGTAGGGGCCGCGCCGGTCTCGCAGCTGCTCCTGGCCCAGGAGCAGCAGGTTGCTCGGTTCGGGTTCGCCGTCGATCCGGTCGACCTCGGCCTGGCCGCAGTACTCGACCATGGCGTTGCGCTGGACCCACTGGGCGTGGCCCTCGAAGACGTACTGGGAGGCCGCCGTCTGGTCCTGCGGCAGGCCGGCGGCCTGGACGCGGGCGCCGGATATCAGGTGCTCCCACGGCATGGTCGGCCAGCCCTGCAGCTGGGCGAGGTGGGTGAGTTCGTGGGTGAAAGCGCCGGTCAGGTTGCGGTCGGTGGCGCGCGTTGCGGAGAGCGCGGCGGGCATGACGACCAGCTCCAGACTGCCGTCCAAGCGCAGCGCGGTCGCTGCCCTGACGCCTGGCCACGACCGGGCGGCGCCGGTCCCCATGACGGTGCGGCCGCCCTCGATCCCCGTGAGGAGCGCGGCGCGTTCGGGGGAGTCGTCGACGAAGGCGGCGGCCGCGCGGTGGCCGCCGGCTTCGGCGTGTTCGGCCATCAGGTCGACGAAGGCGTCCGGGTGGACCAGGGACACGGTGATGTCGTCGGGCAGGGGCAGGCCGCTGTGGCGTTCGGCGAGGGGCGCGGCCGCGCGCAGGAGGCGTTCGACGCGTTCGACGAGCGCGTCGGAGGCGTCGGCGTGGTTGTGGAGGGCGAAGGCCGGAATCAAGGTCGGAGTCATGGTGTCCGTTCTGGTGGTGTGGCGGCGGCCGGTGGCCGGCGCCAGGGTCGGTGGTCGGCCGGCAGGGGTTCCCGGGCCGGGCCGAGTTCGGCGGACCGTTGCTCGGCGGCGTGCCGCAGATCCGGTTCGGCGCTGGTCCAGGTCCGTTGGGCGCCGGCGACCAGGGCGCGCAGGCGCATGGCCTGGCCGGCTCCGCGGGTAGCCCTCTCGTTGGCGGCGTCGGCCGTCTGCCACGCCCTGAGGGCGGTGCGGTGGGCGTCCTGCGCCACCTGGTCGGCGGCCTGGGCGGCCCGGAGTGCGGCGGCCGCGGTCTCCCGGGTGTCGCGGGTCGCCGTGGTGATGTGGAGGGCCTGGAGGACCTGTTGGTGAGCCTCGTCGGTGGCGCGGAGCGCGACGTTCAGGTCGCGGGTGCTGCGGGCGAGGTCCATCGTGAGGTCGGCGAGGCGCCGGTGAGCGGCGGCGTGGCGCATCCGGAGCTCGGCCTGCTGGAACATGCGCTGAGCCCACCGGCGCGCGATGGTGGCGTGGTCGGCTCCCGCGGTACGGGCCGACAGGTCGTTGGCCGCCGTGCAGGACGCGCGGGGGCATGGATGGCTGGCGGGCAGGGCGTTGAGGCCGTGCAGGACAGCGACCACGGCGGTGGCCTCGCGCTGCCCGGTGATCTGGTACACCTGCGTGCGCACGCGGCGTACAGCGGTGACCGAACTGCCGATGGCGGTGGCGATGGCGGCGTTGCCGAGGCCCTGCGCGATCAGCGTGAAGACTCGAAGCTGCGCGGCGTTGAGTACGGACAGGGGGCGTTCGGGCAGGATCGGCGGGATGAGACCGGCGCGGCATCCGATGCTGACGGCGTGCGGCAGCGACTGGGCCCCGAGGGTCTTGCGCAGCGCGGTGTAGTGGTGCAGGACCCGGGCATCGGTCCAGTCGAGGTGGTAGGCGATGTGGCTGTAGGTCAGCCCGGCGGCGGCGTAGAGCAGGATGGCGTGTTGGTCGGCGGACAGCGTCACGGGGTTACCGCACGTGGGACATGGCAGGCCCGCCACCCGGTCCGGTTCGGTGTGTTCGGCGGACAGGACCGGCGGGTCCTGGTTGCCGGTGACCTTTCTGCCGGCCGGCGCGTGCGCCCGTCGGGCGGTGGGGACGCTCACGGAGCCACCACCGTGAGCGAGTTCAGCGCGTCGGTCACCTGGTCGTAGTCGGTGAGGCTGTAGCCCTGGTAGAGGTCGGCGGACTGGCGGTAGAGGCCGGCGGCCCGGCCGACGTGTTCCCGGGCCGTGGCGATCTCCGCCTGCCAGGCCAGGACCCGGGCCTGCCACAGCCGGCCGCCCTCGGTCCGGAACGTGACCATCGCCCCGGCGAGCAACGCGGTGGCGCGGTCGTGGTCGCCGGCGAGCGCGGCCGCGCGGCCCTGCCAGGCCCGGGCCCGGGCCGCGTTGTAGTGGTCGCCGTGGGCCGCCAGAACCTCCTCCGCGGTACGCAGGCGCTTCACGGCGTCGGCGTGGAGTCCGAGATCGAGGTTGACGACGCCCTGGGTCAGGAGGGTGATCGCGGCGTCGCGGTGGCGCCCGAGGGCGGCGCGGCCCTGGTAGGCGCGGGCGAGGTAGGTGTTCGCGAGGTCGAACGCGTCGGCCTCGTGCAGGGTCGCGCCGATGTCGTGCTGGTGCTGCGCGATGCCGACCTGATCCTGGTCACGTCGGGCCAGGGCGAGGGCCTCGTGGGCGTCCTCCAGCGCGGCGGGGAAGAGGTGCCGCGCGCGCAGCGCGGTCGCGCGGGCCCCGAGGAGCTCGCGGCGCACCAGCGGGGGTAGGGCGGTGTCGGTGCTGAGTGCCTTGGTGTGGTGGGCGACGGTGACCTTGTGGTCGCCGGCGCGCAGGTAGTAGGGCCAGCAGGCGTGGACGAGGTAGGGCACGGCCGCGCGGTGGTGGGTGGTGGCGAGGGTGAGGGTGGTGGTGAGGTGGGGGCCGCGGTCGGTGAGGAAGGCCCTGGCCTGGGTAGTGGTGAACAGGCTCAGGCGGTGGGCCGGGGGGAAGGAGACCGGGGGGTCGACCGTGCGGCGGGTCGGGTCGATCCGGCGGGAGGCGGCGGTGGCCTCGGTCAGGAGCCAGTCCAGGGCCCGGCGGATGGCGCGGGCGCGGGTGGCAGGGGTGTCGGTGCTCTCGGCGAGGGCAGCGGCGTGGCGGCGCGCGGGCAGACTGGCGAAGCGGTGCCCGCCGTCGTCGTGGTTGAGCAGCCCGCGGGCGACGAGGACGTCCAGCGCCGCGGTCGTCGCGGCGGGGTCCAGGCCGGCGGCGGCGCCGGCCATCGCCGGGTGGATGGCGGTGGTGGCGGACGGGAGCAGGCCCAGGATCCGGTACAGGCGCGCCGCGCCCTGGTCGGCGCCGGCGTAGGCCGCGCTGCGGGCCTCGGTCACGTGGTCTCCAGCAGGAAGGGAAGGGGCCGGCACGGCCCCGAAACGATCGGACGTGGGTGGGTGGATGGGGTCCCGGCTTCCGGCAGGACCCCACCCGGTGCCGTGCGCGGTGGGACGCGCACGGCGGTCAGGGGCGCGTCGCCAGCCGTGCCGACGTCGCGCGCAGCGCCCCGCAAACCCGACGCAGCGCGTCCAGCGGCTCGTCGGGGTGCGCGCCGGCCAGTTCGAGGTCGGCGGCGTGGTCCAGCCAGTCCCGGCACTCGGTCAGCAGGGTGAGCGCGTCGCGGGCCAGGCCCAGGTGGACGCCGGTGAGCGCGAGGTCGGCGCAGGCCTGGGCGAGCAGGTCGGTCGTCGGGTGCAGGAGGTCCGCCCCGCCCCAGCGGCGCAGGTCCGCGGCGATGAGCCGGCGCGCCTCGTCGGCGCTCACCCGCGGCAGAAGCCCGGCCGCGACCGCCGGTACCAGCCCGGCCTCCGGGAGTACCGGCACCGCCGCCTCGTCGCCCACTGCCACCCGCGCTTCCTCTCGATCTCGATACGTGTGCTGTCGCGTGGCGGGGCCCGGCCCGTCCCTGTGTCCGGGCCCCACCTGATGTGCCGGCCGGCACCGGCCGGCCACCCTGGTTCGCCGCCGCGCCCACCCTCCGGGCGTGGCGGCGAACCGGCGCTCGTCGTCCCGACGACGACGGCGCCCGCGGTGAGCGAGGGCGCGCCCGCGGGGCGCACCGCTTCTTCCGCGGCCCGCCCGGTGACGGGCGGGACTCGAACCTGGGGGCCGGGCAGAGCCGCTGCCCGGCCCCCAGGAGTTCAGGACGCCCGGCCGGCGGCTCTTCGACCGGCGGTGACGAACGCGGCGGCCGCGGTCGTCGACCACGCGCCAACGGCGGTGGACGGCGCCGGCGCACCGTCGTCCGGCGGGAGCGTCGCGAAGTAGCCGTACTCCGCGGTCACCGCGTCCAGGACCCGGCGGACGTCCATCAATCGCCCGACGCCGTCCGGCGGGACCACCCACTTCGGCGCCCTGCGCCGCTCCACGGCCCGCCCGGGCGGCGGGCACAGCAGCGACCCCTGCGTGAGCACCCGCACCCCGGGCCGATCAGCAGGCATCGTGGTCGGCGCGACCAGGAACTCGACCGTGCCGCGGCCGACGCTGTGCAGCACGGGCCCGATCGGATCCAGCCGCCGCAGCGCCCGTATCCCGATCGTGGCGCTCACCTGCACGGCCGCGAGGTGGACCAGCGGGATCTCCGCCAGACCCCCGGCTGCCCAGGTGTCCAGGCAGGCGAGCGGGTCGCGGTGGAACCCGGCGAGCCAGCGCAGCCCATGAACGTTGGCGGGCGGGACGGCGGACGAAGCGGCGTGCACGAGGGTCCTTCCAGGGGTGGTCAACGGGTGTTCGGATCAGGCCCGGCCGCGGACGGGCACCCGGGCGGGCAGCCCAAGCCGGCAGCGCAGCCGTGCGGCCCTACGGCCACCACACGGCTCGGGCACCGGGACCGTGGCCCAGAACGAGCGGCCCGGGGAGCAGCCGCGCGGGCGGTCGTCCACGCCGCTGTCCGTGGCGTAGACGGCCAGGACGGCCGGCAGCCGGCCGGAACGGGCCGTGTGGGGCGCGCGTCCGCGCGGGCAAGCAGTGACGCCGGTCATCACCTCCACCGTGAGCTCCCCACGGACCGCGGACAGCCGCACCGTGACGGTCTGACCCCGGACCCCGTGCAGCAGCGCGGCCGCGAAGAGGTTGCTCACGACCACGCTCGTGCTGTTCGCCGTCTCCGCGTCGAGCACGATGCCCCAGCCGGCCAGCTGACGAAGGACTCGCCTGCGCAGGCCCCGCGCCTGGGAGGCGTGGGCGACGACAAGCAGCTGCACCTGCACCACCGCGCCCGTCCCTATCGGTGGGCCGGATCGGCGTGCCGCTCGATCCAGACGGACAGCTGGTCGATCAGGGTCGCCGGCACGTGCCCGAGATCGACCAGCGGCACCTGGTCCGGGCCGGCCGGCCAGGCGGACGCGGCCACCGTCGGCAAGGAGCAGCCGATGAGCAGCAGAGCCGCCTTGAACCGGGCGGCGGCCCGCTCGGCCTCGGTGGGCATCACGCCGCCCTGGTAGGCGTCGCGGGCCGGCGGCCGATCAGATGGTCCCGGCCGTACCGCGCCCCGTCGAGGAACAGCACGAAGGCGCCGTGGTCCGTGGCCCAGTTCACCAGGGTGAGGTAGTCCTGCTCGTCGCTCGCGACCGTGGCGAGGTCGTGGACGACGATCCCGTTGAGCAGGCCGGTCTCGACCAGCCGCAGCATGTGCGCCCACTGCTCGCCCATGTCCAGGCGCTCGAAGCCGGCGGGGCGGAAGTCCGTGTACTCCCGCGCGACGGTCCAACCGTGCCGTTCAGCGGCCGCCCTGCAGTCCGAGAACTGCAGGGCGGGCCGGCCGGAGCCGGGAGAGACGGCGAAGAGGGCAACCGACGTGCTTTCGGTTCCCGATCTGCCGAGCGCGCCGTTCCGGCGCGCGTTGCCGGGTACAGAGGACATGTCACACCTCAGAGCTGTGCTGGGGGGATTCGCCGACCGGCTACCGGCGGGGAGGCTGGGTGCCGGTCGGCTGCGGACATCAACTCTGCCGACAGCGCGAACGGCTGGCCAGAACACGACGACCATCACTCGATGTTGGTCTCAGGCCGTGAAATGACACTCCATCAACACTTCCCTAACACTTGTCGCGCGCGCAGGCCTTCCCGGTGAGACTGGTGTTAGAGACCAGGGCGAACAGCGGGGCGCGACTTCAAGGAGCGGACGTGCGCGGGCGAACGGTTTTGGGCCAGATCCTTGTCGACACCAAAGAGACCACGGCGCACTTCATCAAGCGCTACCTGGAAACCAGCGCCGAGCTGGCGAGGCTGGCGAAGAAGGAGGACCGCTACGCGTTCGAGGTGAGTTACCTGGCCGAGATGACCGTCAACCGGTGGCGCACCGGCAAGCTGAAGAGCCTCCCCCGCGAACCCGCGTCCAAGATCCTGGAACGGATGTTCCAACCCCTCACCGTGCAGCAGCTGTTATCGCCCGTCGGCGAGGCCGGTATCCCACTACCCACGAGCACACCCCCGATCGACGAAAGCGATCTTGTAATGAGCGCACGACAGGCCGCCGAACACGCGGCCCAGGCCGCATCGAGCACTATGCCCACGATGACGATCGACCAAATCGAGGACGACTTCGCCGCCCTCGCGCGGGCCTACCAGGACCAACCCCCCTTCCTGATCTACGGCCAGGGAAACCAGCTGCTCGCCGAGATCCAGGGCATGCTGGACCGCACACAGATCCTCAGCCAGCGGGCCCGCCTCTACCACGCGGCCGGACGGACATCCGCCGTCCTGGCCATCGCCTCGTTCGACCTGGGGTCGGTCGCCGCGGCCACTGGCTTCGCCCGGTCCGCCGCGATGTACGCCGAGCCGATCGAGGACGGTCCGCTGCGGGCCTACGCCCTGGGGCACCTCGCGGTCCTCGCCTACTGGTCCGGCCGGCCCGGCCAGGCGGTTCGGCTCGTCGAGGAAGCACTGGCGCTGACCGGCCTGGGCGACACGGCGGTACGGCGCCTGTCCGCCATCGGGGCCCGGGCCTACGCCCATGTCGGCAATGCGCAGGCCTCCCGCCGGCTGGCCGCCGCGGCGTTGGCCGAGGGCACGGGAGCACGTGACCATCTCCACGACGACGTGGCTGGCGCCTTCGATTTCTCCCGCCGTCGGGCCGTCATGAGCAACGCGACGTCCTCCCTCCTCCTGGGCGACGGCGAAGCCGCGGGCCAGGCCGCTGTCGAGGCGATCGAGCTGATGCGTGCGGGACGTGACAGCGCGCGCTTCGCGCCGCAGGAGGACACCGACATCGCGCAGGCCTCCATCGACCTCGGCCGGGCTCGCCTCCTCGCCGGCGAGTTCGAGGGCGCCGACGAGGCCGTCCGCCCGATTCTCGACATCCCGTCCCCCTGGCGGGTGGAGGGCATCACGACCCGGGCCCAGGGTCTGCGCGCGGATCTGGCCCGGCCCGGAATCGAGGCCCCGGACCGGCCCCGCGCCGACCTCACGGAGCGGGTCGAGGAGTTCCTCGCCCTGCCGGCCCGGGCCCAGCTCGGCACTCCGCCCGCCATAGCCTGAAGGGCCCAGGTCAGAGCGCGCCCACAGCGGCGAGGAGCAGGCTCTCCTTCTCCTCTGAGATGCCGTGGGCGTGGCGCCGAGGGTGGCTGACCAACTGGCCGCCGCCCTGGAGCCACGCCCACGTCTCCCGGACCGTCTGCTCTATCGGCCGGAACCGCGCACCTGCGGCGACAGCCCTGTCCGACCGGACGCTCCACACCCCCGTGTGGGTGCGCCACAGCGGCAGCTCGGTCCACTCCGCGACTCCGTGGTCGGCGAGCACCGCGCTGTCGACCCACACCGGCACGCCTGTCCCACCGGTTACCCGCAGGCACTCCGCCAGGAAGTCCGCGAACGACACCCCGACCGGGTGGGTGACGTTGAAGGCACCGCCCGCGGCCGCGGCCGCCCGGTCGAGCGCGAAACGGGCAACGTCTCGCACGTCCACGGGCTGGATGCGCCGGGTAGCCGGCGTCGGCGCCACGATCGGACCGCCGCGGGCTGCTCTGCCCAGCCACCACGGCAGCCGGCCGACGTACTCCCCGGGCCCGAGGATCACCCCAGGACGCAAGAACGTCACGTCCTCGCCGAACTCGCGAGTGACAGCCCGCTCGCCACCCGCCTTCTGGAAGCCGTAGATGGTCGGCGAGCCGTCAGGCCCGGTGTAGCCGAAGGTCTCGTCGGCGTCCACCGGGCACTCCAACACCGGGCAGTCCTCGGTCAGCTCCTCGTGCGGCCAGCCCTGGTAGACCGACACCGTCGACACATGGACCCAGTGCCGGACCTGCGGCCGAAGCACCTGCGCGCTCAACAGCACGCCGCGCGGCGAGAGTTCGGTGGAGCTGGTGTCGATCACCGCGTCCCAGGGCCCGCGGCTGGCGAGATCACGCAAGTCAGCAGCCACCGTGCGGTCCCCACGGACATGCTCGGCCCCGGGCGCCGGCGAACCGGACCGGCCACGACTGAACGTGCTCACCGACCATCCCCTGGCCAACGCCCCATCCACCACAGCCCTGCCGAGAAACCACGTACCACCCAGAACCAAAAGCCGCATGCACCGATCCTGCCTGCTCAGCCACCCAACACACC
>NZ_JBHYYB010000023.1:0-124237 GCF_042752535.1 Kitasatospora sp. NPDC059327
GGGGGTCGGCGGCCGCCCCTGGCCCTGTGCGGGGGGCCCGCCCGCGGGGGGGGGGGGCCCCCCCCCGGGGGGGTGGGGGGGGCCCCCGCCGCCGGCTGTCCGCCGGCTCAGCCGTGCCGCGTGCCGTAGCGCAGGTGGAAGCGCTCGACGCGGCCGGCGGTGTCCAGGACACGGGACCGGCCGGTGAAGAAGGGGTGGCTCGCCGCGGAGATCTCGACGTCGACCACCGGACGGGTGGTGCCGTCCTCCCAGGTGGTCGTCCGGTCGCCGGTCAGGGTGGAGCGGGTCAGGAAGGTCGGACCGCCGGCCGTGTCGCGGAAGACGACCGGGCGGTAGGCGGGGTGGATGCCGGGCTTCATCAGCGGGGCTCCTCTCGGATCGCGGGGCGGGGGTCGGGGGGTGTGCCGGGCTCAGCGCTCCTCGCGGAAGTCGACGTGCCGGCGCGCGGCCGGGTCGAACTTGCGCAGCACGAGCCGGTCCGGGTCGGTGCGGCGGTTCTTGCGGGTCACGTACGTGAAGCCCGTTCCGGCCGTGGACCTGAGCCTGACGACGGGGCGCAGTTCGCTGCGGGCCATGGGTCCTCCTCCTGATGGGGGCGGCCCGGCGGGGCCGCCGAGGCGACCGGTCGGGCCGGTCGCCGAAATGGAAGTCGTTTTCGTGTCCGCTCCAACGCGGCCGCCACCCGGCCCATTCCCGGGCCGTCGGGGTCGGGCCGCGGGCCGTCGGGGATGCCGCCGTCGGCCGCGCGCGACCGCGTACGCGCGGGGGCTCGCGCCGACCGGCCCGCTCCGACCGCTCGCCCGTACGCCCGGGCCGGGCCCGTCCGGCGCCCGGTCGGATCCGCTCGGCGGGCGGATCGTGGTGCGGCTCCGTAGGCTCGACGCATGTCTGATGCGTACGCGGGCCGGCGGGAGCGTCTGAGGGAACACTGCAGTGCGACCGGGGCCGACGCGGCGCTGATCACCCGGGCGGCCAACGTGCGGTACCTGACCGGGTGCCCGCCGTGCGGCGCGACGCTGCTCCTCACCCGGGAGCAGGTGCTGCTGGCGCTGCCGGACGACCTGCCTCCGGACGACACCGGTGAGCACCTGATCGCCGAGGACGTCAGCCGGGTGCCGGTGGCGGCGGGGGCGGACACCGCGCTGGCCGCCGCCGCGGCCGCGGCCCGGCTCCGGGTCGGCGACCTCGCGGTGGAGGAGCACGACCTGACCGTCACCCGGCACCGGGCGGTGGCGGGCCTGGTCGAGGGCGTCCGGCTGGCCGACCTCGGCCAGGCGGTCGAGCGGCTGCGGGTGGTCAAGGACGAGCACGAGATCGCCGACCTGCGGATCGCGGCCGAGATCGCCGACCAGGCGCTCGGCGAACTGCTGGAGTCGATCCTGGTCGGCCGCACCGAGCGGCACCTGGCGATGGAACTGGAACGCCGGATGATCGACCACGGCGCGGACCGGGCGGCCTTCCCGGTCTCGGTCGGCACCGGCAGCCACTCCGGTCAGCAGGCCCACCAGCCCACCGACCGGCGGGTGGAGGAGGGCGACTTCCTCACCGTCGTCCTCGGCGCGCAGTACCGGGGGTACGGCGTCTCCACCGCCCGGACCTTCGTGATCGGCGCGGCCCCCGCGCCCTGGCAGGTGGAGCTGCACCGGCTGGTGTTCCGGGCCCAGCGGGCCGGGCGGGAGGCGCTCGGTCCGGGCGTCGAGCAGTACGTGCCCGACCAGGTCGCCCGGGAGATCCTCCACGCGGCCGGGCACACCGAGAGCTCGCCGCACCCCGTCGGGCACGGCATCGGGCTGGAGATCCGGGAGGCCCCGCGCCTCGGGCCGTCGGACATGGGTAAACTGGACAGCCGCGTGCCGGTCACCGTCGGTCCAGGGGTTCACCTCCCGGGCAGGGGCGGTGTCCGGATCGAGGACACGCTCGTGGTGCGCCCCCTCGAAGAGGGCGGGCCCGAGCTGCTCACCATCACCACCAAGGAGCTCCTCGCCCTGTGATCCGTGACCGCCCGGAGGCGGCCGCGGGCGGCAGGACGCACCCCTTGGTTCCTTGACAGCTATATCCAGGAGTAAGTGCGCCCGTGGCTTCCACGAACGATCTCAAGAACGGCATGGTTCTCAAGCTGGACGGCGGCAAGCTCTGGTCCGTCGTCGAGTTCCAGCACGTCAAGCCCGGTAAGGGCCCGGCCTTCGTGCGCACCAAGCTCAAGGAGGTCCTGACGGGCAAGGTCGTGGACAAGACCTTCAACGCCGGCACCAAGGTCGAGACCGCGAACGTCGACAAGCGCGGCATGCAGTTCTCGTACAAGGACGGCGAGAACTTCGTGTTCATGGACACGGACACCTACGACCAGACCACGATCGAGCCCGCCGTCGTCGGCGACGCCGCGAAGTACCTGCTGGAGGGCTTCGAGGCCCTGGTCGCCATGTACGAGGGCGCCCCGCTGTACATCGAGCTCCCGGCCTCGGTCGAGCTGACCATCTCCCACACCGAGCCGGGTGTCCAGGGCGACCGCTCCACCGGTGGCTCCAAGCCGGCCACCCTGGAGACCGGTGCCGAGATCGCCGTGCCGCTGTTCATCGTGACCGGCGAGAAGATCAAGGTCGACACCCGCGACGGCAGCTACCTCGGCCGGGTGAAGTAAGTCCGTGTCGGCCGCACGCAGCAAGGCCCGTACGCGAGCCTTCCAGATCCTCTTCGAGGCCGACCACCGCGGGGTCGACCCCCAGCGGGTTCTCGCCGACTGGGTGGCCCGGGCCCGGGAGCCCAAGCCGGACGAGGGCACCCCGCAGGTCGGTGAGTACACCATGGAGCTGATCGAGGGGTACGTCCAGCACGCCCGTCGGATCGACGACCTCATCTCCGAGTACGCGGTGGGCTGGACGCTCGACCGGATGCCGATCGTGGACCGCAACGTCCTGCGGCTCGGTGCGTACGAGCTCATCTGGGAGGACGGCGTCCCGGACGCGGTCGTCCTGGACGAGGCCGTCGAGATCGCCAAGGAGTTCTCCACGGACGACTCCCCGGCCTTCGTCAACGGCCTGCTCGCCCGCTTCCTGGAGCTCAAGCCGAGCATCCGCCGGTAGCGGCACCCGACGTACGGCCGCCGGACCCCGAACAGGGGTCCAGCGGCCGTCGTGCGTTCGGGCCGGGTGGCGTATGTTGGGGCTACTCGCCAGTAACCCTGGTGCGCCGGTGACCCCGCTCACCGGTGATCCCGCAGCGAAGGGCAGGCCACCCCCCATGACCACGGCGATCCGCAGCGAGTTCGACCAGGGCATCGCCCTCACCCGGCACCCGGCCGAGCCGGGCCGGTACGACGGCGACCTGGGCGCCGGCTGGCAGATCGGCGGCGGCGTCAACGGCGGGCTGCTGCTCGCGATGGCGGGCCACGCCCTCTCCCTGGAGCACGGCGGGCACGCCGACCCGGTCTCGATCAGCGGTTACTACCTCTCCGCCTCGCACCCCGGCCCGGCCACCGTCCGCACCGAGGTGCTCCGCAGCGGCCGCTCGCTCTCCACCGGTACCGCCTCGCTCAGTCAGGGCGGCGTGGAGCGGCTGCGGGTGGTCGCCACCCATGGCGACCTCGCCGACGCGGCCGGCGACGTGCGGACCACCGCGGTGCCGCCGCAGCTGCCGCCGCCGGACCAGTGCGTCGGCGTCGAGCACGCCCCCAAGGAGCTGATCGCGCAGGCCGCCCTGCTGGAGCGGTTCGACCTGCGGCTCGACCCGGCCACCATCGGCTGGGCACTCGGGCAGCCCTCCGGCAACGGCCGGATCCAGGGCTGGTTCCGGCTCGCCGACGGCCGCCAGCCCGACCCGCTGCTGCTTCTGCTGGTCGCCGACGCGCTGCCGCCGGTCACCTTCGACCTCGGCATGCCCGGCTGGGCCCCCACCATCGAGCTGACCGTCCACCTGCGGGCGAGGCCGGTGCCGGGCTGGCTGCGCGTCACCCACGCCACCCGCAACGTGGCCGGCGGCTACTTCGAGGAGGACGCCGAGGTCTGGGACGAGTCCGGCCGCCTCGTCGCCCAGTCCCGCCAGCTCGCCCGGGTCCCGCGCCCGGCGTGACCGGCGCGGCCCGGCGGACGTGCCGCGCCCGGCCCGGCGGGCGCGCGACACGCCGGTCTCACGGTCGGTTACATTCCTGTGACACGCCGTACGTGTGCGACACGCGGGGCTGGGGAGGACAAGGTCGGCGGCACCCCCGCCGCTGACCGCCACCGCCCCAGGAGCCTCCGATGAGCCGCAACGGCCGCGCCCGCCGCACCCCCGACTGCACCGCCGCCGGCCCCCGCCCGCGGGCGCGGGCGCGGCACGAGCGCCGCCGGACGGACGGCGCCGAGCAGGCCTTCGTCATCGGTGTCCTGACCAGCGCCGCCGACTTCGAGCGCGCCGGCGCCTGGCGCCTCTCCGACGCGCCGGACTACGGGACCTACCTGCGGGAGACCGCCGAGCTGCTCACCGAGGCCCGGCGCGGCTTCGACACCGTCCGGGCCCGGATGTTCCACCCGCAGGACTTCGAGGAGTTCTGCCTGCTGCACGGCCTCGACCCGGCCGAGCCGGGCGCCCGCGACCGCTACCTGGTCAATCCGCCGCTGCAGACCCAGCTGCTCGCCTACCAGGGCGAGGAGCTGGCCGGGGACTTCGTGCCCCGGCTGGTCCGGGCCCGGGAGAACGGGCTGACCCTGCGCCACGCGGACCTGCTGCTGGACGGCGGGCTCTACGAGGAGCGCGGCCGCGCCGTGCGGGAGGCGTACCAGCGCGGCGCCGAGGTGTTCCGGCGGATGCTGGTCGGCGCCGGCGCCGGGGTGTACGAGCTGCGCCTCGCGGTGGACGCGCCCGGCGGCCGGCTGACGGCCGCCGCCCGGGTGCTCCAGTGGGAGGACGGTGTGGTGCGGATCAACGACGAGGACCTGGAGCTGGTCTGCGCGGTGCTCTGCGCGGGTCTGGCCCGGGAGCTGCCGGGGCTGGCGGTGCTGCACGGCACGCGGGGTTCGACGGCGGACGGCGGGGGCCCCGAGGAGGCCGCCGACCGGTCCGGCGACGGGGTCGGTGGCGGGGCCGGCGACCAGCGCTTCCGCCGGACGGCGTGGGCCTGGACCAGTGGCGGGCAGGGCTGGGTGCCGCCCTCGGCGGCGGTGCGACTGGACGGGGTGGCGGCGGAGCCCGGGTACAGCCTGGGCACGGTCCGCTGAGCCCGGCCGTCGGGCCCGCGCCCGTGGCCCGACGCGCGACGGCGCGGCCCCCGGTCCGGGGTGCCGCGCCGTGACGTTTCTGCTGGGCCCTGCCTTGTTCCTGCTGGTGGAAGCCGGTGGGGCGAGCCTCAGCTCGCCTCCTCCTCGCGCACCGCACGGCGCGCGTCGGGGTTGAGCACGCCCCAGGAGATCAGCTGCTCGGTCAGGATCGACGGGGACTGGTCGTAGATCACGGCCAGGGTGCGCAGGTCGTCCTGGCGGATCGAGAGCACCTTGCCGTTGTAGTCGCCGCGCTGGCTCTGGATGGTCGCGGCGTAGCGCTGCAGGGGACCGGCCTTCTCGGAGGGGACCTGGGTCAGTCTCTCCAGATCCAGCACCAGGCGCGGCGGCGGCTCGGCCGCACCACCGGGCGTGCCGCCGGGCAGCAGCTCCTGCACCGGGACGCCGTAGAACTCCGCCAGCTCGGCCAGCCGCTGCACGGTGACCGCACGGTCACCGCGCTCGTACGAGCCGACGACGACTGCCTTCCAGCGCCCCTGGGACTTCTCCTCGACACCGTGCAGGGAGAGCCCCTGCTGAGTGCGGATCGCTCGGAGTTTTCCTCCGAGTTGCTTCGCGTAGTCGCTGGACATTGATCTCCCCGGACGAGATTGCTTCGCGTTCAGTGGTGGGTCACGGGCGATTGTCGACGCCGTTACCGGTGGGTTCGACGTCAGTCTCGTAACTCACTGTGAGGTTACGTAGAGTGAGGTAGCTGCGTCAAGCCGAATGGGGCAGTCGTGCGAATGGCCCGCGTCGGCGGTGCGTCGAGGACGTTAACCCGATGAAGCGGAATCATGGACGCCTGTTTGCGGTCCCGTGCGCTGGTACGATGACCGGAGCCCGCGCCGCGTCGGCGGGGGCGTTCCAGACATCCTTTAAGGCCCGTCCAGTGAGGCGGGGAAGGAGGTCCGCTTCGGCATGACCACACATCACGAATCCACGCCGCGTCCACCGCACCAGGTGCTGGACGGCACGGACATCGCCCGGGTGATCACCCGGATAGCGCACGAGATCGTCGAGCGCGCCAAGGGCGCGGAGGACGTCGTGCTGCTGGGCATCCACACCAGGGGCGTGCACCTCGCCCGCCGCCTGCGCGACCGGCTGGTCCAGATCACCGGCCGGGAGATCCCGTTCGGGACGCTGGACATCACCATGTACCGGGACGACCTGCGGCTGAAGCCCGCCCGCGCCCTGGAGCACACCGAGATCCCGGCCGGCGGCATCGACGGCAGGCTCGTCGTCCTGGTCGACGACGTGCTCTTCTCGGGCCGCACCATCCGGGCCGCGCTCGACGCGCTCAGCGACATCGGCCGCCCGCGCGCCGTGCAGCTCGCCGTCCTGGTCGACCGGGGCCACCGCGAGCTGCCGATCCGCGCCGACTACGTGGGCAAGAACCTCCCCACCTCGCTGCGCGAGGCGGTGCAGGTCCGCCTGGCCGACAGCGACGGCGTGGACGCCGTCCTGGTCGGCGACCGTGACCACGCGGCCTCCTCGCGGCCCACGCGCGGTGAGCGCACCCCGCCGGCCCCCGCCTCCCAGCCGTCCGCACCGCACCTCCCGGAGTAGCCCGCGTGAAGCGCCACCTCGTCTCCGCCGCCGATCTCACCCGCGACGACGCGCTGCTGATCCTGGACACCGCCGAGGAGCTGGCCCAGCTCTCCGGACGGGCCGTCAAGAAGCTGCCTACGCTCCGTGGTCGAACGGTCGTCAACCTCTTCTTCGAGGACTCCACCCGCACCAAGACCTCCTTCGAGGTCGCCGAGAAGCGGCTCTCCGCCGACGTCATCAACTTCTCCGCCAAGGGCTCCTCGGTCTCCAAGGGCGAGAGCCTCAAGGACACCGCGCTGACCCTGCAGGCGATGGGCGCGGACGCGGTCGTCATCCGGCACCACGCCTCCGGCGCGCCGGCCCGGCTCGCCCAGTCCGACTGGCTGCACGGCAGCGTCATCAACGCCGGTGACGGCACCCACGAGCACCCCACCCAGGCCCTGCTCGACGCCTTCACCATGCGCCGCCACCTCAACGCCGGCCTCGGGCACGACCTCGCGGGCCGCCGGGTGACCATCGTCGGCGACATCCTGCACAGCCGGGTCGCCCGCTCCAACGTGCACCTGCTCACCACCCTCGGCGCCCAGGTCACCTTCGTGGCCCCGCCGACCCTGGTGCCGATCGGCATCGAGAACTGGCCCTGCGAGGTCAGCTACGACCTGGAGAGCGTGCTCCCCAGGACCGACGCGCTGATGATGCTCCGGGTGCAGCGCGAGCGGATGAACGCCGCGTTCTTCCCGACCGAGCGCGAGTACAGCCGCCGCTACGGCCTGGACGGCAGCCGGATGGCGCAGCTGCCCGACCACGCCATCGTGATGCACCCGGGCCCGATGGTCCGCGGCATGGAGATCACCGCCGACGTCGCCGACTCGCCGCGCTGCACCGTGGTCGAGCAGGTCGCCAACGGCGTCTCCGTCCGGATGGCCGTCCTGTACCTGCTGCTCGGCGGCGCCACGCTCGCCGACGCCGCCCCCCGCACCGACTCCGTGGAGACCGCTCAGTGACCACCTACCTGATCCGCAACGCCCAGATCCTCGGCGGCGCCCCGCAGGACCTCCACCTCGCCGACGGCGTGGTCAAGGAGATCGGCACCGGCCTCGCGGTCGAGGCGGACATCGAGATCGACGCCACCGGCCTGATCGTCCTGCCCGGCCTGGTCGACCTGCACACCCACCTGCGCGAGCCCGGCCGCGAGGACGCCGAGACGGTGCTCACCGGCACCCAGGCCGCCGCGATGGGCGGTTTCACCGCCGTGCACGCGATGGCCAACACCTTCCCGGTGGCCGACACCGCCGGCGTCGTCGAGCAGGTCTGGCGGCTCGGCCAGGAGTCCGGCTACTGCGACGTGCGCCCGGTCGGCGCCGTCACCGTCGGCCTGGAGGGCAAGAAGCTCGCCGAGCTGGGCGCGATGCACGACTCGGCGGCCGAGGTGCGGGTCTTCTCCGACGACGGCAAGTGCGTGGACGACGCGGTGATCATGCGCCGGGCGTTGGAGTACGTGAAGGCCTTCGACGGGGTCGTCGCCCAGCACGCCCAGGAGCCGCGGCTCACCGAGGGCGCCCAGATGAACGAGGGCCAGGTCTCCGGCGAGCTCGGGCTCGGCGGCTGGCCGGCCGTCGCCGAGGAGGCGATCATCGCCCGCGACGTGCTGCTCGCCGCGCACGTCGGCTCCCGGCTGCACGTCTGCCACGTGTCGACGGCCGGTTCGGTGGAGATCATCCGCTGGGCCAAGGCCAAGGGCTGGAACGTCACCGCAGAGGTGACCCCGCACCACCTGCTGCTGACCGACGAGCTGGTCCGCTCCTACGACCCGGTGTACAAGGTGAACCCGCCGCTGCGCACCGCGGCCGACGTCCAGGCGCTGCGCAAGGCGCTCGCGGACGGCACCATCGACGCCGTCGCCACCGACCACGCCCCGCACCCGTCCGAGGACAAGGACTGCGAGTGGGCCGTCGCCGCGATGGGCATGGTCGGTCTGGAGACCGCGCTCTCGGTGGTGCAGCAGACCATGGTCGACACCGGCCTGCTGAACTGGGAGGGCGTCGCCGACCGGATGTCGCACCGCCCGGCCCGGATCGGCCGCCTCACCGGCCACGGGCGGCCCGTCTCGGTCGGTGAGCCCGCCAACCTGGTGCTGTTCGATCCCGCGTACCGTGGTGCCGTGAATCCCGACAGCTTCGCCACCCGCAGCCGCAACACCCCCTACCGCGGTCTGGACCTGCCCGGACGGGTGCACGCCACCTTCCTGCGCGGCGCCGCCACCGTGCTGGCCGGCGAGCTGGTCGAGCAGGGCGGGCTCGCGTGAGCACCGTCACCCGGCTCGCCCAGGAGCAGGCCAGGGTCACCGACTGGCCCGCGTACATCGGCTGGGCCGTCGGCCTGCTGCTGGTGATCGGGCTGATCTACTGGCTGATGCGCCAGGGCTGGAACTGGCGGCGCACCCTGCAGTCCGGCATCCCGCCGCTGCCCGCCGTGCCGGCTCGCGCCGGCCGGACCATCCTGGAGACCAGCGGCCGGTACCACGGCACCACCACCGCCGGGAACTGGCTGGACCGGGTCGTCGCGCACGGCCTGGGCACCCGCAGCCGCGCCGACCTGACCCTCGGCGCGGACGGCCTGCTGGTGCAGCGCCCCGGCGACATCGACTTCTGGATCCCGGCCGAGCACCTGACCGGCGCCCGGACGGACTCCGGGATCGCCGGCAAGGTCGTCCCGTCCGGACTCCTCGTCGTCACCTGGACGCACGAGGGCACCGCACTGGACTCCGGTTTCCGGGCCGACCACCCCGACGAGCACACCGCCTGGGTCGAGGCGATCGCTCACCTCGCAACACGTACGCAGACGAAGACGGAAGAGGCCGCTCAATGACCGCACCTGCCCCCACCACGCAGCGCCAACGGCGGGACCGTGTCCCCGCCGTGCTCGTCCTGGAGGACGGCCGGACCTTCCGCGGCCAGGCCTACGGCGCCATCGGCGAGACCTTCGGCGAGGCGGTCTTCAACACCGGCATGTCCGGTTACCAGGAGACCCTGACCGACCCCTCGTACCACCGCCAGGTGGTCGCGATGACCGCCCCGCAGATCGGCAACACCGGCTGGAACGACCAGGACGACGAGTCCCGCCGGATCTGGGTCGCCGGCTTCATCGTCCGCGACCCCGCCCGGGTCGCCTCCAACTGGCGCTCGCGCCGCTCGCTCGACGAGGAGCTCGTCAACCAGGGCGTCGTCGGCATCAGCGGCATCGACACCCGCGCCCTCACCCGCCACCTGCGCGAGCGCGGCGCGATGCGCTGCGGCATCTTCTCCGGCCCGGCGCTGGCGGACGACACCGCCCTGCTGGCCCGGGTGCAGCAGTCGCCCGAGATGAAGGGCGCCGACCTCTGCCCCGAGGTCGCCACCACCGAGGCGTACGTGGTGCCCGCCGTCGGCGAGAAGAGGTTCACCGTCGCCGCGCTGGACCTCGGTATCAAGGCGATGACCCCGCAGCGGATGGCCGAGCGCGGCATCGAGGTGCACGTGCTGCCGGCGAACTCCACCCTGGAGGACATCTACGCCGTCGACCCGGACGGCGTCTTCTTCTCCAACGGTCCGGGCGACCCGGCCACCGCCGACCACCAGGTCGCCGTGGCGCAGGGCGTGCTGGAGCGCAGGACCCCGTTCTTCGGGATCTGCTTCGGCAACCAGATCCTCGGCCGGGCGCTGGGCTTCGGCACCTACAAGCTCAAGTACGGCCACCGCGGCATCAACCAGCCGGTGCAGGACCGCACCACCGGCAAGGTCGAGGTCACCGCGCACAACCACGGCTTCGCCGTGAACGCGCCGCTGGACAAGGTGAGCGACACGCCCTTCGGCCGGGTCGAGGTCTCCCACGTCTGCCTGAACGACGACGTGGTCGAGGGCCTCCAGGCGCTGGACGTGCCCGCCTTCAGTGTCCAGTACCACCCCGAAGCGGCAGCCGGCCCGCACGACGCGGCCTACCTCTTCGACCGGTTCGTCGAGCTCATGCGAGGCGACGACAAGAACAGTGTTGAGCTCATGGAGGGCCAGCGTGCCTAAGCGCACCGACATCAAGTCCGTCCTGGTCATCGGGTCCGGCCCGATCGTGATCGGCCAGGCCGCCGAGTTCGACTACTCGGGCACGCAGGCCTGCCGGGTGCTCAAGGCCGAGGGCCTGCGGGTCATCCTGGTCAACTCCAACCCGGCCACGATCATGACCGACCCGGAGATCGCCGACGCCACCTACGTCGAGCCGATCACCCCGGAGTTCGTCGAGAAGATCATCGCCAAGGAGCGCCCCGACGCGCTGCTGCCGACCCTCGGCGGGCAGACCGCGCTCAACACCGCGATCGCGCTGGACGCCAACGGCGTCCTCGCCAAGTACAACGTCGAGCTGATCGGCGCGAAGGTCGACTCGATCCACAAGGGCGAGGACCGCGAGCTCTTCAAGGGCGTCGTCGAGGCCGTCAACGCCAAGATCGGCCACGGCGAGTCCGCCCGCTCGGTGATCTGCCACACCATGGACGAGGTGCTGGCCGGGGTCGACACGCTCGGCGGCGGCTACCCGGTCGTGGTCCGCCCCTCCTTCACCATGGGCGGCGCCGGCTCCGGCTTCGCCCACAACGAGGAGGAGCTGCGCCGGATCGCCGGCCAGGGCCTGACCCTCTCGCCGACCACCGAGGTGCTCCTGGAGGAGTCCATCCTCGGCTGGAAGGAGTACGAGCTGGAGCTGATGCGCGACAAGAACGACAACGTCGTGGTCGTCTGCTCCATCGAGAACTTCGACCCGATGGGCGTGCACACCGGCGACTCGATCACCGTCGCCCCGGCGATGACGCTGACCGACCGCGAGTACCAGATCCTGCGCGACGTCGGCATCGCCGTCATCCGCGAGGTCGGCGTCGACACCGGCGGCTGCAACATCCAGTTCGCGGTCGACCCCGTGGACGGCCGGGTCATCGTCATCGAGATGAACCCGCGCGTCTCGCGCTCCTCGGCGCTGGCCTCGAAGGCGACCGGCTTCCCGATCGCCAAGATCGCCGCGAAGCTCGCCGTCGGCTACACCCTGGACGAGATCCCCAACGACATCACCGAGCAGACGCCGGCGTCGTTCGAGCCGACCCTCGACTACGTCGTGGTGAAGGTCCCGCGGTTCGCGTTCGAGAAGTTCCCGAGCGCCGACGCGACGCTGACCACCACCATGAAGTCGGTCGGCGAGGCCATGGCCATGGGCCGCAACTTCCCCGAGGCGCTCAACAAGGCGCTCCGCTCGCTGGAGAAGAAGGGCTCCCAGTTCACCTGGGCCGGCCCGGTCGGCGACAAGGCCGCGCTGCTGGAGAAGGCCGTGGTCCCGACCGACGGCCGGATCAACACCGTCATGGAGGCCGTCCGGGCCGGCGCCACCCCGGAGGAGGTGTTCGAGGCCACCAAGATCGACCCGTGGTTCGTCGACCAGCTCTTCCTGCTGGACGAGATCGCCGCCGAGCTGGCCGAGGCCGACAAGCTCACCCCCGAGCTGCTGCGCCACGCCAAGCGGCACGGCTTCTCCGACCAGCAGATCGGCGAGATCCGCGGGCTGCGCCCCGACGTGGTCCGCGAGGTCCGGCACGCGCTCGGCATCCGCCCGGTGTTCAAGACCGTCGACACCTGCGCCGCCGAGTTCGCCGCCAAGACCCCGTACTTCTACTCGTCCTACGACGAGGAGAGCGAGGTCGCCCCCCGCACCAAGCCCGCGGTGATCATCCTCGGCTCGGGCCCGAACCGCATCGGCCAGGGCATCGAGTTCGACTACTCCTGCGTGCACGCCTCCTTCGCGCTGGCCGCCGCCGGGTACGAGACCGTCATGGTCAACTGCAACCCGGAGACCGTCTCCACCGACTACGACACCTCCGACCGGCTCTACTTCGAGCCGCTCACCCTGGAGGACGTGCTGGAGATCGTCCACGCCGAGCAGCAGGCCGGACCGCTGGCCGGCGTGATCGTCCAGCTCGGCGGCCAGACCCCGCTCGGCCTGGCGCAGGCGCTCAAGGACAACGGCGTGCCGATCGTCGGCACCCAGCCCGAGGCGATCGACCTCGCCGAGGAGCGCGGCGCGTTCGGTCGTGTGCTGCGCGACGCGGGCCTGCCCGCCCCCAAGCACGGCACCGCCTTCTCCTTCGAGGAGGCCAAGGCGATCGCGGACGAGATCGGCTACCCGGTGCTGGCCCGCCCCTCGTACGTGCTGGGCGGCCGCGGCATGGAGATCGTCTACGACGAGCCCTCGCTGGCCTCCTACCTGGAGCGGCACGCCGGTCTGATCTCCGAGCACCCGGTGCTGATCGACCGCTTCCTCGACGACGCGGTGGAGATCGACGTCGACGCGCTCTACGACGGCACCGAGCTCTACCTCGGCGGCGTGATGGAGCACATCGAGGAGGCCGGCATCCACTCCGGCGACTCCGCCTGCGCGCTGCCCCCGATCACCCTCGGCGGCTACGACATCAAGCGGCTGCGGACCTCCACCGAGGCGATCGCCCGCGGCGTCGGCGTGCGCGGTCTGATCAACATCCAGTTCGCCCTCTCCGGCGACATCCTCTACGTGCTGGAGGCCAACCCGCGCGCCTCCCGCACGGTGCCGTTCACCTCCAAGGCCACGGCGGTGCCGCTGGCCAAGGCCGCCGCCCGGATCTCGCTCGGCGCCACCGTGGCCGAGCTGCGCGCCGAGGGCCTGCTCCCGGCCGAGGGCGACGGCGGCACCCTGCCCGCCGACTGCCCGATCTCCGTCAAGGAGGCCGTGATGCCGTGGAGCCGCTTCCGCGACATCCACGGCCGCGGCGTGGACACCGTGCTCGGCCCGGAGATGCGCTCCACCGGCGAGGTCATGGGCATCGACAAGGTCTTCGGCACGGCGTACGCCAAGTCGCAGGCCGGTGCCTACGGCGCGCTGCCGACCAAGGGCAAGGTCTTCGTCTCCGTCGCCAACCGGGACAAGCGCAACCTGGTCTTCCCGGCCCGCGCGCTGGTCGGCCTCGGCTTCGAGCTGCTCGCCACCGCCGGTACCGCCGAGGTGCTGCAGCGCGGCGGCATCCCCGCCACCGTGGTGCGCAAGCACAGCGAGGGCGAGGGCCCGAACGGCGAGCAGACCATCGTCCAGCTGATCCACGCCGGTGAGGTCGACCTCATCATCAACACGCCGTACGGCACCGGTGGCCGTCTCGACGGCTACGAGATCCGCACCGCCGCCGTCTCGCGCGGCGTGCCGTGCCTGACCACCGTCCAGGCCATGGGCGCGGCCGTCCAGGGCATCGACGCGCTGCTGCGCGACGAGGTCGGGGTGATGTCGCTCCAGGAGCACGCCCAGCTGATCAACGCCGGTCGCGCGAAGTAGGACCGACGCAGTGGGGGGCACCGGACCGACGGGTGCCCCCCACTTCCCTTGCCAGCTTCCCCCAGCCCTCGGCCGGGGGTACCCCCAGGCCCGCCACCACCGTTCTTTCGACGGGCTGGGCCCGCCCCCGACGGAGACCGTCTTGTACAAGCTCCTGTTCGACCTCGTCTTCAAGAAGATGGACCCCGAGAAGGCCCACCACCTGGCCTTCTTCTGGATCCGACTGGCCTCCTCGGTGCCCGGCCTGCGCGGCCTCGCGCGGCTGGCGCTCGCCCCGCGCGACCGCGCGCTGCGGACCACCGCCCTCGGTCTCGACCTGCCC
Source organism: Kitasatospora sp. NPDC059327 (assembly GCF_042752535.1). Taxonomy (NCBI): domain Bacteria; kingdom Bacillati; phylum Actinomycetota; class Actinomycetes; order Kitasatosporales; family Streptomycetaceae; genus Kitasatospora; species Kitasatospora sp. NPDC059327. The sequence continues at coordinate 14,467 of NZ_JBHYYB010000023.1, forward strand.
GGCCCGTTCGGCCTCGCGGCCGGCTTCGACAAGAACGGCGTCGGCATCGACGGACTGTCGATGCTCGGCTTCGACTACGTCGAGATCGGCACCGTCACCGGTGAGCCGCAGCCCGGCAACCCGGCCCCGCGCCTGTTCCGCCTGGTCGAGGACCGCGCGCTGATCAACCGGATGGGCTTCAACAACCAGGGCTCGGCCCGGGTCGCCGCCCGCCTCGCGCAGCGCCCGCACACCAGCTCCACCCCGGTCGTCGGCATCAACATCGGCAAGACCAAGCTGGTCGAGGAGGCCGACGCGGTCGCCGACTACGTGAAGTCGACCGAGCGGCTGGCCAAGTACGCCGACTACCTGGTGGTCAACGTCAGCTCCCCGAACACCCCGGGCCTGCGCGACCTCCAGGCCGTCTCGCACCTCGGCCCGCTGCTCGCCGCCGTCCGCGAGGCCGCCGACCGCTCCACCGCGCACCACGTGCCGCTGCTGGTCAAGATCGCCCCGGACCTGGCCGACGAGGACGTCGACGCGGTCGCCGACCTCGCGCTGGAGCTGGGTCTGGACGGCATCATCGCCACCAACACCACGATCGGCCGCGAGGGCCTGCGCGAGAGTGCCGCCCGGATCGAGGAGATCGGCATGGGTGGCCTGTCCGGCGCCCCGCTCAAGGCCCGCGCGCTGGAGGTGCTGCAGCGCCTGCGCGCCCGCACCGAGGGCCGGCTGACCCTGGTCTCGGTCGGCGGCGTCGAGACCGCCGAGGACGCCTGGCAGCGCATCATCCACGGCGCCGACCTGGTCCAGGGCTACAGCGCCTTCATCTACCAGGGCCCGTTCTGGTGCCGGCGCGTCCACAAGGGCCTCTCGGCGCGCGTCCGGGCCGGCGGCTTCCGCGACCTGGCGGCCGCCGTCGGCAGCGCCAAGGCCTCCTGAGGCCCGCCGGCGGGCCGCACGCCCCCGCCACCCCCCTCACCCACGTTCCACGCCCCGGAAGGACGTCATGACCCTCGCCCCCTTCGGCGCCCGCCTGCGCCACGCCCTCGACACCCGCGGCCAGCTCTGCGTCGGCATCGACCCGCACACCTCCCTGCTCGCCGCCTGGGGCCTGGACGACTCCGTGGCGGGCCTGGAGACCTTCAGCCGCACGGTGGTGGAGGCCCTGGCCGACCGGGTGGCCGTGCTCAAGCCCCAGGCGGCCTTCTTCGAGCGCTTCGGCTCCAAGGGCGTCGCGGTGCTGGAGAAGTCCGTCGAGGAGGCCAGGGCGGCGGGCGCGCTGGTCCTGATGGACGCCAAGCGCGGCGACATCGGCTCCACCATGGCCGCCTACGCCGAGGCCTTCCTGGCGCCGGGCAGCCCGCTCTTCTCGGACGCCGTCACCGTCAGCCCCTACCTGGGCTTCGGCTCGCTGCGCCCCGCGCTCGACCTGGCGGCGGCCAACGGCGCCGGGGTGTTCGCGCTGGCGCTCACCTCCAACCCGGAGGGCGCCGAGGTGCAGCGCGCGACCGGCGCGGACGGCGCCTCGGTGGCGGCCTCGGTGCTACGGCAGCTGGCCGCCGAGAACGCCGGCGCCGAGCCGCTCGGCTCCTTCGGCGCGGTGGTCGGCGCGACGCTGGCCGACGCCGGTGTCGACCTGGCGATCAACGGCCCGCTGCTGGCCCCGGGGATCGGTGCCCAGGGCGCCACGATGGCCGACCTGCCGCGGGTGTTCGGCGCCTCGGTGCGCAACGTGGTGCCCAGCGTCAGCCGCGACGTCCTGCGGCACGGCCCGTCGGTGCCGGCCCTGCGGGAGGCCGCGGAGCGCTTCGTCGGGGAGTACGCGGACGCGGTGGAGTAGCGGGCGCCGCCGCGTCGTCGGAGGGCGCGCGACGGCCGCCGCGAAGGTGGCGTGATGTGCTGCGATGGCGCGACGGGGTGGCGCGAGGTCTCCGGACTTGACGTGAGCGCCGTCACATCGGCGGCCCCAAAGGTCCGCAATCGCGGTCATTTTGCCCGGGAAAGTCCTGGTCGGCCTTGGCTGACCAGGACTTTTCGTGTTCTTTTCCTGACGCGGCGCCGCAATCCGGGTAGTGTCCGGCGATAGGTCATCGAAGAGCCGCGATTCCCGTTGCTCTCGCAGGTCAGGAGCCGTGAGGTTCCCCTGTGGCCGGTGCCCTGGGAACCAAACCAGTCATAGCTCAATCCCTTCCTTCCACACCCTGAGGTGAACGGCGTGGCTCTTCCGCCCCTTACCCCTGAACAGCGCACCGCCGCGCTCGCCAAGGCCGCCGAGGCTCGCCGGGAGCGCGCCGAGGTCAAGAATCGGCTCAAGCACTCCGGCGCCTCCCTGCACGAGGTGATCAAGGCCGGCAAGGCCGACAACGACGTGATCGGCAAGATGAAGGTCTCCGCGCTGCTGGAGTCCCTCCCCGGCGTGGGCAAGGTCCGCGCCAAGCAGATCATGGAGCGCCTCGGCATCAGCGAGAGCCGTCGTGTCCGTGGCCTCGGTACGAACCAGATCGCCTCCCTGGAGCGGGAGTTCGGCGGCGGTGCCGCCTGACCGTGCCCCCGTGGTCCCGGGAGCGTCCGCGATCCGGGATAATCGGTGCATGAGTGAGCGTCCGCGGCTGACCGTGCTCTCCGGCCCCTCGGGGGTCGGCAAGAGCACGGTCGTCGCTCATATGAGGAAGCAGCACCCCGAAGTCTGGCTCTCGGTGTCGGCGACGACCCGCCACCCGAGGCCGGGCGAGCAGCACGGGGTCCAGTACCACTTCGTCGACAACGACGAGTTCGACAAGCTGATCGCCAACGGTGAGCTGCTGGAGTGGGCCGTGTTCGCGGGCAACCGCTACGGCACCCCGCGCCAGGCCGTGCTGGAGAAGCTGGAAGCCGGCGTGCCGGTCCTGCTGGAGATCGACCTGCAGGGTGCCCGCCAGGTGCGCGAGTCGATGCCCGAGGCGCAGCTGGTCTTCCTGGCTCCGCCGAGCTGGGACGAGCTGGTCCGCCGGCTCACCGGCCGGGGCACCGAGCCGCAGGACGTGATCGAGAAGCGGCTGGAGGCGGCCACCGTCGAGCTGGCCGCCGAGCCGGAGTTCGACACGAGTCTTGTCAACACCTCGGTCGAGCAGGTAGCGGCCGAACTGCTAGCCTTGCTCGGTGTAGCCTGACCTGTCTGTCTTTTCCACCCTTTCGGAAGGTTTTAGCGTGTCCTCTTCGATGACCGCGCCCGAGGGCATCATCAACCCGCCGATCGATGAGCTGCTTGAGGCCACCGACTCCAAGTACAGCCTCGTGATCTACGCCGCCAAGCGCGCGCGCCAGATCAACGCGTACTACTCGCAGCTCGGTGAGGGCCTGCTGGAGTACGTCGGCCCGCTGGTCGACACCCACGTGCACGAGAAGCCGCTGTCGATCGCGCTGCGCGAGATCAACGCCGGCATGCTCACCGCCGAGGCGGTCGAGGCGGCCTGACCCGGTCCCCTCATGCTGTTCGAAGGGCCCGCCGGACTCGTTCCGGCGGGCCCTTCGGCGTTCCCGCGGCGGGACGGGGTGCACCGCGCCGCCGTCCGGCGGGGGGCCGTAGGGTGAGCACGTCCCGAGCGAGGAGAGAGTGGGAAGCATGAGCGCGAGCACGGACCGGGCGGTCGCCCCGCGCGTCGTCCTCGGCGTCAGTGGCGGCATCGCCGCCTACAAGGCGTGCGAGGTGCTGCGGCGGTTCACCGAATCCGGCCACCAGGTCACCGTGGTGCCCACCGAGGCCGCGCTGCACTTCGTCGGCGAGGCCACCTGGGCCGCGCTCTCCGGCCGGCCGGCCGCCACCGAGACCTGGGAGCGGGTCCACGAGGTGCCGCACGTGCGGATCGGGCAGAGCGCCGACCTCGTCGTGGTCGCTCCGGCGACCGCCGACCTGATGGCGAAGGCCGCCCACGGGCTGGCCGACGACCTGCTGACCAACACCCTGCTCACCGCGCGCTGCCCGGTCGTCCTGGCGCCCGCGATGCACACCGAGATGTGGGAGCACCCGGCGACCCGGGAGAACGTCGCCACGCTGCGCCGCCGGGGTGTCGTCGTGCTGGAGCCCGCCGTCGGACGGCTCACCGGCAAGGACACCGGCAAGGGGCGGCTGCCCGAGCCGTCCGCGATCGTCGACGCCTGCCGGGCGCTGCTGCGCCGGGGCGTCGCCGCCGCCGATCTGGTCGGCCGGCACGTGGTGGTCTCGGCGGGCGGCACCCGTGAGCCGCTGGACCCGGTGCGCTACCTCGGCAACCGCTCCTCCGGCAAGCAGGGCTACGCGCTCGCCGCGACCGCCGCCGCGCGCGGCGCCCGGGTGACCCTGCTCTCGGCCAACGCGGAGCTGCCCGACCCGGCCGGGGTGGACGTGGTGCACGTCTCCACCGCGCTGGAGCTGCGGGAGGCCGCGGTGAAGGCGGTCCAGGACGCCGACGCGGTGGTGATGGCCGCCGCGGTGGCCGATTTCCGACCGGCCGAGTACGCCGCCGGCAAGATCAAGAAGGTCGACGGGGTCGAGCCGGCGCCGGTCGCGCTGGTCCGCAACCCGGACATCCTGGCCGAGCTGTCGGCCCGCCGACCCCGTTCGGGCCAACTGGTGGTGGGTTTCGCGGCGGAGACCGACGACGTGCTGGCGAACGGTCGCGCCAAGCTCGCGCGCAAGGGCTGTGACCTGCTGGTGGTGAACGAGGTCGGCAACGGCAAGGCGTTCGGCACGGACGTCAACGAGGCCGTGGTGCTGGGCTCGGACGGCAGTGAGACGGCCGTGCCGGTGGGGCCGAAGGAGGCGCTCGCCGACGTGGTCTGGGACCTGGTCGTGAAGCGGTGGCAACCGGTCGCCGACTGATCTCAAGAGGTGGGCATCCGGTCTCCTTTTCCGGAATCGAGTCCCGATAGCCGGTAGCTGACCGTTACACTCCAGGAATCAAGTCTTTCCGGATGTCCCCGGTTCGCCGGGGGCCTTCAGTCAGCAGCCGCTGCAACCCCAGGGAGCGCTGTGTCTCGCCGCCTGTTCACCTCGGAATCCGTGACCGAGGGACACCCCGACAAGATCGCTGACCAGATCAGCGACACCATCCTTGACGCTCTCCTGCGAGAGGACCCGACGTCCCGGGTCGCCGTGGAGACGCTCATCACCACCGGCCAGGTGCATGTGGCCGGCGAGGTGACCACCAAGGCGTACGCGCCGATCGCGCAGCTCGTCCGGGACAAGATCCTGGAGATCGGCTACGACAGCTCCAAGAAGGGCTTCGACGGCGCCTCCTGCGGCGTCTCGGTGTCCATCGGTGCCCAGTCGCCCGACATCGCACAGGGTGTCGACACGGCGTACGAGGCCCGGGTGGAGGGTGACGAGGACGACCTGGACAAGCAGGGCGCCGGTGACCAGGGCCTGATGTTCGGCTACGCGTCCGACGAGACGCCCGAGCTCATGCCGCTGCCGATCACGCTGGCCCACCGCCTCGCGCGTCGCCTCTCCGAGGTCCGCAAGAACGGGACCATCCCGTACCTGCGCCCCGACGGCAAGACCCAGGTCACCATCGAGTACGACGGCGACAAGGCCGTCCGCCTCGACACCGTGGTCGTCTCCTCGCAGCACGCGAGCGACATCGACCTCGACTCGCTGCTCACCCCGGACATCCGCGAGTTCGTCGTGGAGCCGGAGCTCAAGGCGCTCGCCGAGCAGGGCATCAAGCTGGTGACCGAGGGCTACCGCCTGCTGGTCAACCCGACCGGGCGTTTCGAGATCGGCGGCCCGATGGGCGACGCCGGCCTCACCGGCCGCAAGATCATCATCGACACCTACGGCGGCTTCGCCCGTCACGGTGGCGGCGCCTTCTCGGGCAAGGACCCGTCCAAGGTGGACCGCTCGGCCGCCTACGCGATGCGCTGGGTGGCGAAGAACATCGTCGCCGCCGGCCTCGCCAGCCGCGCCGAGGTGCAGGTCGCGTACGCGATCGGCAAGGCCGAGCCGGTCGGCCTCTTCGTGGAGACCTTCGGTACCGAGACGGTGCCGGTGCTCGCCATCCAGAAGGCCGTCACCGACGTGTTCGACCTCCGTCCGGCCGCGATCATCCGCGACCTGGACCTGCTCCGCCCGATCTACTCGCAGACCGCCGCGTACGGCCACTTCGGCCGTGAGCTGCCGGACTTCACCTGGGAGCGGACCGACCGGGTCGAGCAGCTGAAGAAGGCCGTGCAGGACTGACCCGCGGTCGGCTGATCGGATCGGACCGCAGGCGGCGGTCGCCCCGAACCGGGGCGGCCGCCGCCTGCGGCGTTGTGGTGCGCGGTGCGGGCGCCGCGGGCGTCCTGTCGGTGTGACCTGGTAGTACTGGGAGCGATGAGCAACACGCAGGGGAGTGACGAGGCCGGGGCGGCGCCGGAGCAGCTTGCCTTCATCCGGGACACGGTCCGCCGGGCCAAGCCCCGGACCTGGCGCGGGGCCAAGCGGGCCGAGCACCTGCCGGTGGCCCGGGTGGTGGTCGACAAGGGCGTCCTGACCATCGACAAGTTCTTCGACTACGAGGTGCCCGCCGTGATGGCGCAGGACGCCCGGCCCGGCGTCCGGGTGCGGGTGCGGTTCGGGGCGCGGGTGGTGAAGGGGCAGCGCGAGGGCGGGGAGCTGCACGACGGGTTCATCGTCGAGCGGCTGGAGAAGAGCGACTTCCCCGGTCCGCTGGCGCCGCTGGCCCAGGTGCTCTCGCCCGAACCGGTGCTGACCCCGCAGCTGCTGCGGCTCTGCCGCACCGTCGCCGACCGGTACGCGGGCACCCTGGCCGACGTCCTCCAGCTGGCCGTCCCGCCCCGGCACGCCAAGGCCGAGGCCGAGCCCTCCCCGCCGCCCGCGCCGCTGCCGCCGGCGCCGCAGCCCGGCGGCTGGTCCCGCTACCCGGCCGGACCCGACTTCCTCGCCTCGCTGGCCGGCGGCGGCCAGCCGCGCGCGGTCTGGACGGCGCTGCCCGGCCCCGGCTGGCCGTACGAGATCGCCCGGGCCGTCGCGGCCACACTGGCGGGCGGGCGCGGCGCGCTGGTCGTCCTGCCGGAGGGCCGGTCGGTGGCGCGGGTGGACCAGGCGCTGACCGAGCTGCTGGGCGAGGGCACGCACGCGACCCTGGTGGCCGACCTCGGCCCCCGCGAGCGCTACCGGCGCTGGCTGACGGTGAGCCGCGGTTCGGTGCGCGCCGCCATCGGCACGCGCGCCGCCATGTTCGCGCCGGTGCGCGATCTCGGGCTGGTCGTCGTCTGGTCGGACGGCGACGGCAGCCACAGCGATCCGCGCAGCCCGCACCCGCACGTGCGGGAGGTCGCGCTGCTGCGCGCGGCGGAGGAGGGCGCGGGCGTCCTGCTGGGCGGGCACGCCGTCACGGTCGAGGGCGCGCAGCTGGTCAGCACCGGCTGGGCCCGGCCGCTGGTGGCCGACCGGGAGACCGTCCGGCAGGTGGCGCCGAGGGTGCGCACCGTCACCGACCAGGACCAGCACCGGGACGCCGGCGCCCAGGCCGCCCGGCTGCCCTCGGTGGCCTGGGAGGCGGCGCGGGAGGCGCTGGCGAGCGGTGGCCCGGTGCTCATCCAGGTGCCGCGCCGCGGCTACGTGCCCCGGCTGTCCTGCGGGAACTGCCGGGCTCCCGCGCGCTGCCGCCGGTGCGAGGGCCCACTGGAGTCGCCGGCGGCCGACGCCCCGCTGCGGTGCGGGTGGTGCGGGGAGGACGCGGCCGACTGGCACTGCCAGGAGTGCGGCTCGTTCCGGCTGCGGGCCCAGGTGATCGGTGCCCGGCGGACGGCGGAGGAACTGGGCAAGGCCTTCCCGCGGATCCCGGTGCGGACCTCCGGGCGGGACGCGGTGCTGGCGACCGTCCCGGCGGAGCCCGCGCTGGTGATCTCCACCCCGGGGGCCGAGCCGGTGGTCGAGGGCGGCAGCGGCTACGCGGCCGCGCTGCTGCTGGACGGCTGGGCGCTGCTCGGCCGGCCGGACCTGCGGGCGGGGGAGGAGACGCTGCGGCTCTGGCTGGCCGCCGCCGCGCTGGTGAAGCCGTCGACGGAGGGCGGCACGGTGGTCGTGGTGGCCGAGCCGACCGCGCGGCCGGTGCAGGCGCTGGTCCGCTGGGACCCGCTCGGCCACGCCGGGCTGGAGCTGGAGGAGCGGGCGCAGCTGCACTTCCCCCCGGTGTCGCGGATGGCCTCGGTCAGTGGCAGCCCGGCGGCGGTGGCGGATCTGCTCGGGCTGATCCGGCTGCCCTCCGAGGCGGATGTGCTGGGGCCGGTGCCGGGGCCCGCGCTGCGGGGGGAGGAGCAGGAGCGGGCGCTGCTGCGGGTGCCGCCCGGGCAGGGCGCGGCGCTGGCGGCGGCGCTGAAGGCGGCGCAGATCGCGCGGATCGCGCTGCGAACGCCTGAGGTGGTGAAGGTGCGGATCGATCCGACCGACATCGGCTGAGCCGGCCGGTGCGGTGGTCGGAGGGGGCGTGCGGGATCCGGTGGGTGCGCGCGGGGCTCGCGGGCGCCCGGTCCCGGCCCGAGGGCCCGTGCGGTGCGGCGCGCTCGCCCGGACCGCACGGACCCCTGGGGGCTCAGCCGCGCAGCGGGATGCCGGGGCGGTCCAGCGGGCCCCGGTCGTGGGTAGGGCGGTCGTGCGCGGACCGTTCCAGCGCGGCCCGGTCCAGGGCGCTGCGGTCCAGGCCGCCCTGGCGGGCCGCGGGGACGGTCGCGGCCAGTCCGGTCGGCGCGGGCGCGGCGGCCGGCACCTCCTCGGAGCGGTCCGGCCGGGCCGCTCCCGGCACCCCCGGGACGGCGCCGGCGGGCACCCCACCGGCCGCCAGCAGCTCGCTGGTCGGCCGGCGCATCCCGTAGCGCCGGTGCACCGCCTGCTTGGTGACCCCGAGAGCCGAGCCCACCGAGTCCCAGGAGAAGCCCAGCGCGCGGTCGAACTCGACCGCCGCCGCCACCAGCGTCTCCACGCTCTCGCGCAGCTCCTGCGCCAGCCGCACCGTCGGCGCGGGCGCCCGCCCGTACACCACGAACCCGGCCGAGGTGCTGGGGCGGCGCGGACGGTAGACGTTGCCCAACTGGGCGGTCAGCGTCCGCAGCGCGTCGACCTGCCGCCGCACCCGCTCGATGTCCCGCACCAGCAGGTGCAGGCTCGCCCGCGCCCGGGCGTCGTGATTGATCTGCTCGGCCATGGCCTACGTGCCACCTTCCGTACGGTTCAGCTCGGCCGGAACGCGGTGTCCCGCACGTTCCGGCCCCGGTCAATCTCACTTGACCAACGCCGGACCGGCCGCCGGGGTCACGCAGCCGGGCCGACTCGGGATATGCCAGAACACCCTGCCGGGGGCCGAAGACCTGCGCGGCAGCGGGCCGGAGGGGCGGGCAGTGCCCCGGTCCGATTGCATAGAATCGGTCGGCGGCCGGCTCGTGCGCGGGTCCGCGCCCGGCGCGTCCGGGGGGCGGGGCGCGCGAACGCCCGCCGTCCCGAACGACCGCAGTCCTGAACGCCCGCAGTCCCGAACGACCGCAGTCCTGAACGCCCGCAGTCCCGAACGCCCGCAGTCCTGAACGCCCGCAGTCCCGAACGCCCGCAGTCCTGAACGCCTGCAAGCCCGCATGCCCGAACCCCCGACGGACAGGAGCCCGTACGCCGTGGCGATCCAGCCGATCCGCATCTTCGGAGACCCCGTCCTGCGGGCGACCGCCCAGCCGGTGACCACCTTCGACAAGGAACTGCGCACCCTGGTCCGGGACCTCACCGAGACCATGCTCGACGCGCCCGGCGCCGGCCTGGCCGCCCCCCAACTCGGGGTTTCCCTCAGGGTGTTCACCTATCACGTGGACGGCGTCGTCGGTCACCTGATCAACCCCGACCTGTCGTTGACCGAGGAGGAGCAGGACGGCCCGGAGGGCTGCCTCTCGCTGCCCGGCCTGCGCTACGACACCAAGCGCGCGTACGGCGTGGTCGCCAAGGGCTTCACCATGTACGGCGATCCGATCACCGTCGAGGGCACCCAGTTGCTCGCCCGCTGCATCCAGCACGAGACCGACCACCTCGACGGCATCATCTTCATCGACCGCCTCGACCGCGAGCGGCGCAAGGAAGCGCTGAAGGCGATCCGCGAGGCGGACTGGGGCGAGGGCCCCGCGCCCGTCGTCCGGGTCTCCCCGCACAGCACCTTCGGCTCCGCTCGCTGACCGCCGCCGGGCCGGCACTGCTACCGAATTCCCTTTACCAGAAAGGCACTTGATGCGCCTCGTGTTCGCCGGCACCCCCGAGGTCGCCGTTCCCGCCCTGGACGCCCTGCTCGCCTCCGACCGGCACGAGGTCGTCGCGGTGGTCACCCGCCCCGACGCCCCCGCCGGACGCGGCCGCAAGCTGGTCGCCAGCCCCGTCGCCCAGCGCGCCGAGGAGGCCGGGATCGAGGTCCTCAAGCCGGTGAAGCCCAGCGACCCGGAGTTCATCGCGCGCCTCACCGAACTCGCCCCCGACTGCTGCCCGGTGGTCGCGTACGGCGCGCTGCTGCGCCCCGGCGCGCTGGAGATCCCCGCGCACGGCTGGGTCAACCTGCACTTCTCGCTGCTCCCGGCCTGGCGCGGCGCCGCCCCCGTGCAGCACGCGGTGCTGGCCGGCGACGAGGTCACCGGCGCGTCCACCTTCCGGATCGAGCAGGGCCTCGACTCCGGCCCGGTCTACGGCGTCATCACCGAGGAGATCCGCCCGACCGACACCAGCGGCGAGCTGCTCGACCGCCTCGCGCACTCCGGCGCCCGCCTGCTGGCCGCCACCATGGACGGCATCGCCGACGGCTCCCTGCACGCCGTCCCGCAGCCCGTCGACGGCATCACGCTCGCGCCGAAGATCAACGTCGAGGACGCCCGGATCGACTGGGCTCACCCCGCGCTGCGGATCGACCGGGTGGTGCGCGGCTGCGCCCCCGCCCCCGGTGCCTGGACGCTCTTCCGCGGTGAGCGGCTCAAGGTGTCCGGCCCGGTGAAGCTGGTGACGGACGCCGCCGCGCTCACCCCCGGCGAGCTGGCCGTCGGCAAGAACAGCGTCCGCGTCGGAACCGGCAGCCATGAGATCGAGCTCGGTGAGGTGCAGCCGCAGGGCAAGAAGCCGATGCGTGCCGCCGACTGGGCGCGGGGGGCGCGGATCGAGTCCGGCGAGCGCTTCGGGGACACCGCGGGCTGACGCCGCGAGCCGACACCGCCCGGGACCGCCGCACCGCCGGACCGGCCGGTCATGACCGGTCATGACCGGTCATGACCGGTCACGGCCGGGCCGGGCGGCCGGCGCACGGGGGTGTACCGTCAAACTGGCACCCCTCGGGGGCCACCGTTCGTCCGATAACCACCGCAGCACTTTGAGGCACCTGTGAGCACACCCAGCGCCGGCCGCGCGCCCCGTCCGCACCGTCGTCCCAAGAAGGACCCGGCGCGCATCGTCGCCTTCCGCGCCCTGCGGGCCGTCGACGAGCGCGACGCCTACGCCAACCTGATCCTGCCCTCGCTGCTGCGCGAAGCCGAGCAGAAGGGCATGGACCGGCGCGACGCCGCCCTCGCCACCGAACTCGTCTACGGCACCCTGCGCCTCCAGGGCACCTACGACGCGGTCATCGCCGCCTGCATCGACCGTCCGCTGAGCAAGGTCGACCCGCCGGTCCTGGACGTCCTGTCGCTCGGCGCCCACCAGCTGCTCACCACCCGCATCCCCAGCCACGCCGCCGTCTCGGCCACCGTCGAGCTGGCCCGGGTGGTCCTCGGTGACGGCAAGGCCAAGTTCGTCAACGCCGTGCTGCGCCGGATCAGCGCCCACGACCTGGACACCTGGATCGGCAAGGTCGCCCCGCCCTACGAGAAGGACGCCGAGGACCACCTGGCCGTCGTCCACTCGCACCCGCGCTGGGTCGTCGCGGCCCTCTGGGACTCGCTCGGCCGCTGGCAGCCGGACGCCGCCGGCCGCACCGCGATCGAGGAGCTGCTGCGCGCCGACAACGAGCGGCCCGAGGTGACCCTGGTCGCCCGCCCGGGCCGGATCGCGGTGACCGACCTCGCCGAGGCCCTGCCCGAGGCCGAGCCCGGCCGCTGGTCCCCGTTCGCGCTCCGGCTCGCCGAGGGCGGCGACCCGGGCACGCTCCCCGCCGTCCAGGAGAACCGCGCCGGTGTCCAGGACGAGGGCAGCCAGCTGGTCGCGCTCGCGCTGGCCGCGGCACCGGTCGACGGCCCGGACCGGCTCTGGCTGGACGGCTGCGCCGGCCCCGGCGGCAAGGCCGCGCTGCTCGCCGCCCTGGCCGCCGAGCGCGGCGCCGCCCTGGTGGCCAGCGAGAAGCAGCCGCACCGGGCCCGGCTGGTCGCCCGCGCGCTGGAGGGCAACCCCGGCCCGTACACCGTGATCGCCGCCGACGGCACCCGCCCCGCCTGGCGGGCCGACGGGTTCGACCGGGTGCTCGTGGACGTCCCCTGCTCAGGTCTCGGCGCACTGCGCCGCCGTCCGGAGGCGCGCTGGCGCCGCCGGCCGCAGGACATGGCCGCCTTCGGTCCGCTCCAGCGCGACCTGCTCCGTGGGGCCATCGACGCCACCCGGGTCGGCGGCGTCGTCGGCTACGCGACCTGCTCGCCGCACCTCGCCGAGACCCGGGCCGTCGTGGACGACGTGCTGCGCGAGCAGGGCGGCCGGGTGGAGTGGATCGACGCCCGCCCGCTGCTGCCCGGGGTGCCGGCCCTGGGCGACGGCCCGGACGTCCAGCTCTGGCCGCACCTGCACGGGACGGACGCGATGTACCTGGCGCTGCTGCGCCGCACCGCCTGACGCACGCGGTGCCGGAGGGGCGCCCGGGCCGCCGTCGGGGGAGATCCCCGGTGGCGGGCCGGGCGCCCCTCGGCGTTGGCGGGGGCGATCGGTCGGGCCTGGGCCGAGGCCGGTGCTGAGCGGTGTCGGAGGACCGGGTGAGGCCCCGGGGTCAGGCTTCCGGGAGGGACCGGCCCAGGGCGCGCCGCTTCCGTGCGAAGGCGAGGGTGCGGCGGCTCGTGACAGTGTCCGGGTGGTCCTCGCCGAGGAGCTGTTCGCGTTCGGCGAGGACGGCTTCCAGCAGACGGACGGCGCGGTCGAGGTCCCCGGCTTCGAGGTAGGCGGTGGCGAGGTTGTCGCGGCTGGTGAGGGTGCGGCGGTGGGTGGGGCCGAGAACCTGCTCGGACTGGGTGAGGGTGGTTTCCAGCAGTGGGACGGCGCGGTCGAGGTCGCCGGCCGCGAGGTAGGCGGAGGCCAGATTGTTGCGGCTGACCAGGGTGGCGGGGTCGTCTGGGCCGAGGACTTGCTCGTACTGGGTGAGGGTGGTTTTCAGGAGCGGGAGGGCACGGTTGAGGTCGCCGGCCCAGCGGTAGGCGGAGGCGAGGTTGTTGCGCGTGCTGAGAGTGTCGGGGGCGAGGGGGCCGAGGACCTGCTCGTGTTGGGTGAGGGTGGTTTTCAGGAGCGGGAGGGCACGGTTGAAGTCGCCGGCCGAGCGGTAGGCGGAGGCGAGGTTGTTGCGGCTGACCAGGGTGGAGGGGTGGAGGGGGCCGAGGACTTCTTCCCGGGCGGCGAGCGTGCCTTCGAGCAGCGGGAGGGCCCGTCCGAGGTCGCCGGCCTCCTCGTACGCGTAGGCGAGGTTGTGGCGGCAGGTCAGGGTCTTGAGGTGGGTCTCCCCGAGAGTCCGCTCGTGCAGGGCCAGGTCGGCGAGCAGCAGGGGGATGGCGCGGGCGCTGTGGCCCAGATCGTGGAGGTACTGGGCGGCGGACTGGTAGTGGTCGGTCGTGAGGGCGTCGGGGAACTCGGCCTTGGCGGTACCGGCCAGCGCTATGAGGTGGGGGAGCACGGCGTCCCAGGCGGGGGAGGGGTTGCCGTCCGGCTCGGGGAGGTCGTCGAGGGCACGGGCGACGGCGTCCTCGGCCTCGGCGCGGCCGGGCCGGTCGGGGGCACCGCGCAGGACGGTCTGGACGAGGCGGTGGATGCCGACGCTGGTCGGGGTGAGGGTGACCATGCTGTACGAGGCGAGGGTGCCGAGGGCTTCGGCGACGGCGTCCTCGTGCGCGTCCTCGTCCGGATCCTCGCCGGTGTCCTCGTGCTCGGTGAGCCGGCTCAGCAGGGTCACGGGGATGTCGTCGGGGGCGAGCCAGGCCAGGGTGTGCAGGACGGTGACGGCGAGCGGATCGTGGTCGGCGAGGGCCGCGAGGGTCTGCGTCCAGACGCGCGCGATGGTGCGCCGGGCGTCGACGCCGTCGGCGGCCTTGTCGAGCTTGCTGCCCAGTCGGCGGCGGTAGGCGGCGATGTCCACCGTGCGGTTGCGGGCCAGGTACGCGCCGGCCTGGTCGAGGGCGAGCGGGAGGTGTCCGAGGTCGGCGGCGAGCAGCCGGGCCTCGCGGAGTTCGCGCGGGTCGGGGTCGGGGCCGCAGAGGAGGGCCGCGGCCTCGTCGGGGGCCAGCACACCGAGGGCGCGGGTGGGGGTGCCGCGGGGCCAGCCGGTGGCCCGGCGGGTGGTGACGAGCAGGTGGCCACCGGTCAGTGAGCCGAGGTAGGGGTGCAGGTCGCGGGGGTCCTCGGCGTTGTCCAGGACGAGCAGCCAGCCCTGGTGCCAGTGCAGCCAGTTGAGCGCCCAGGTGGCCTGTTCCCGTTCCGAGGCGTGCGGGGCCCAGGCGGGGGCGAGGCGTGCGGCGAGGGCCGCGAGGGACTGTTCGATGCGGGCCGGGGACTCGGCGTGGATCCACCAGAGCAGGGTGTAGGAGGTGCGGTGCAGATGGGCGTAGGACAGCGCGAGGGTGGTCTTGCCGATGCCGCCGAGGCCGTGGACGGTCGGCGACTGGGTGACGGCGGAGCTGCCGTCGGTGTCCAGGACGCGGCGCAGCCAGGCGAGTTCCTCCGCGCGGCCGACGCAGACCGGTCGCGGGCCGAGGTTGTTGCACTCGGGCGGCGCCGGGGTGTCGCGGGCGGAGGCGAGGACGACGGGGGGCAGCACGAGGTCGCCGGTGACGGCGGTGCCGATGGTGTGGGCGGCGACGGACCGCGGGCCGGTGGCGGCGGCGAGGGGGTCGGGAGCGGTCACGAGTCGGTGCGGTGCCCGTCGCCGGTGATGGCGGTGCCGATGGTGTGGGCGGCGACGGAGCGCTCGCCGACGGCGGTGACGGTGATCGTACCGGTGGACTGATGGCTGATCAGTTCGCGCATGTCGCGGCGCAGTTCGGTGTCCTCGCGCAGGGCCGCCCGCAGGTGCAGGCGCAGCGCTGCGGTGGCCGACTCCGGGTCCTCCTCCGCGTCCGCCACGGCGGCCTCCAGTGCGGCGCGCTCGGCCGCGTCACCGCGTCGCCAGACGCGCTGGAGCAGGCGGCGGCCGGCGTTGGCGGTGGCGTCCGCCGCGGCGTCCTCGGCCCGGGTGAGGACGGTGGTCCCGTAGGCGCCGAGCGCCCCCGTGAGGAACGGGCCCGTCTGGGTCAGCAGTTCGGCGATCTCGGTGCTCAACTGGTCCACCCCGAGGAGAAGTCGGTCGATTGTCGGCGACCATTGTGGCACCCGGGTGGCGGTGGTGGTGCCGCTCGGCCTTCGCCGCCGGTCGGGGTACTCGCGGGGCCGGGGTGGTCACCGTTCCGGGGGGCCGGGGTGGTCGGGGGTGGTCACCGCTCCGGGGTGGTGAGCGGCCGGTCGGTGAGGCCGGTGCCACCGAGGCGGGTGGTCAGATCGGCGAACAGGGCGATGTCCTCCGGGTTCCAGGAGGGCGCGGCGAACACCTGGTCGGCGACGTGTTCCGCCGTGGCGCGCATGTTCCGGAGCAGGGTACGGCCGGTGTCGGTGAGTGCCGCGTAGGCGACCCGGGCGTCCCGGGCGTCCGGTTCGCGGGTCACCAGGCCGATGCGCTCCAGCGGGGCGAGCCCCCGGGTGACCCCGGAGGCGGTGAGGCCGAGTGCCTCGGCGAGGTCGACCCGGCGCATCCGTCCGTCGGGTGCCTGGCCCAGCCGCAGCAGCAGGGTGAAATCGGCCAGGCTGACCCCGTGCAGCCCGCCCAGGCTCGCGTCGAACCGCCGTACCAGGGCCGCCTGGGCCCGGACCAGGCGCAGGGCCGCGTCCAGCGTGGAACTCATTGCCACCTCCTTGACTACTCAAGTATATCCCCTGGATCCGGCGATGGTCGAGGAGGTGGCGGAGCGGGAGTGCGGGATCAGGCGGTGCGGGCGGCGCGGCGTTGGCGCTTGCCCACGGCCGCCTGGGAGAGGTCCTCGGCCTGGGAACGGAGGTTCTTGTAGCCGTAGCCGCGTTCGTCGAGCCAGGCCCGCGCCGCCTCCTCGGCGCGTTCGGCGGCCGCCAGGATGTCCTCCTCGGCCTCGCCCGAGTCCAGGAAGCGGAAGGTGAAGGCGGGTCGGGCGGCGAGCTCGTAGCTGAGATGGCCCTCGGGCGTGAACGAGGCGTAGAGGACGTCGTGCTCGCCCGCGCGGGCGAGGAGTTCGGCGTGCTGGTCGGCGTCGAGGCCGTCGAAGGAGCCGCGGACGGTGACGCGGAAGGTGCGAGTGGTCATCCCTCGACCCTAGCCAGCGGGGTCGGTCCGGTTCCACCGCGTTTTCGCCGGCGGCCCCGGTCGGGGCGGGGCCGCCGGACGCGGGGCCGGGCCCCGACCCGGGCGTCCGGGTGGGGCCCGACCGGGGCTCGGGGCGGGGCTCAGGCCTCGCGCAGGGCGGGCGCCTCGGGCGCGGCGGGCACGACGTCGGCGTCGTCGGAGCCCGCCCCGGGTGCGGTCGGCTCCTCGGCGCTCGGCGCGCCGTCCTTCCCGGCCAGGGCCGGCCAGCGGATCTGGGTGGCGCAGAGCGAGACGACGGCGGCCGACGCGGCCACCGCGGCCATGCCCCAGACCAGGCCGCCGGCGTCGGCGATGAAGCCGATCACCGCCGGTCCGGCCAGCAGGCCGGTCGTCCCGGTGGCGGCGACCAGCGCCAGCGCGTCCGAGCCCTGCCGGGCCGCGGCCACGTAGATGCAGGGCGTCACGGCCGCGACGCCCAGCCCCACGCAGGCGAACCCGAGGAGCGTCGGCACCACGCCGCCGGCCAGCAGGGCGAGCGCCAGGCCGGTACCGGCGAGCAGACTGCCGAACCGCACGATCCGTCCGTCGCCGAAGCGGGTGCGCCAGCCGTCGGCGAAGATCCGGGCCGTCACCATCATCACCGAGACGACCGCGATGCCCAGCGGTGCCAGCTGGGGCGAGGCGTTGACGACGTCCTTCAGGTAGAGGGCCGACCAGTCGTTCATGGCGCCCTCGGTGACGGTGCCGAAGACCATCGCCAGACCCATCCAGATCGTCACCCGGGAGGGCAGGCCGAGCCCGCGCTTCTTCTTCGGCGTCTGCGGCTCCGCGCTCTCGGGCGACTCCTCCCCGGTCGTCCGGTCGTCCGTCAGCATGCCGGTCTGGGCCAGCCCGAGCAGCAGCAGGAGGACGACGGCGGCCAGGCCGAAGTGTGCGGAGAGGGTGGTGGTGAAGGCACTGACGCCGGAGGCGAGCAGGGCGGCGAGCAGCGAGCCGGCGCTGAACGTGGCGTGCAGCCTGGACATCGCGGTCCGCCGGTACCTCACCTCCAGGGCGGCGCCCTGCGCGTTCATCGCGACGTTGAGGCAGCCGACGGCGACGCCGTCGAAGCAGGCGACCGCCAGGGTCACCGGGTAGTTCGGCGCCACGGTCAGGCCGAGCAGGACCAGGCCCAGGGCGACCGCCGACAGGGTGGCGAGCAGCCGGGAGCCCAGTCGCTTCATCAGCACCGCGACCAGCGGGAAGGACGCCGCCGCGCCCACGCCGCAGACCATCAGCAGCAGGCCCAGTTCGGACTCGCTCAGGTCGAGCCGGGTCTTGAGCGCGGGCAGGCGGGAGACCCAGGTCGCGTACTGGAAGCCGAGGAAGCAGAACAGTGCCGCGATGGCCAGCTGTGCTCGGCGGTAGTCGTCGCGGAGGCGGAACGTGTTCATCGGACCACTTCGTCTTTCAGGGGCGACCCGGGGAGCGGGTCGTAGGGGTGCTGCGGCGCCCCGGTGCGCGCCGCGGGGAGCGGGGCCGGGGGGAGGGGAACCGCCTGGAGGGGAGCCGTCGGGGGGAGGGGAGCCGCCCGGACGGGGGCAGGGGGGAGCGGGGCGGGGCCGGGCGGTCCCGGCCGGAGGGGCATCGACATGTACACCGCCTGCGCGCCGTAGCTCGCCGGGAGTTCGACCGACCGGTCGGCGCGGTACCCCAGCGGCGCCCAGAAGGCTTCGCTGCCCAGGACGGCCACCAGGGAGACGGTCGCGAACCGCCGCGCCCGCGCGGTCTCGGTGAGCTGGGCGAGCACCAGCCGTGCCAGCCCCCGGCCGCGCAACTCCTCGGCGATCACGAGGTCGTGCAGATGGATGTTGGTCGACCGGGCGCCGGGTACCTCCGCCCGGCTCAGGTCCGGGCACCGCAGGCGCGGGTAGGGCAGGGCGAGCAGGTAGCCGCCGACCCGCCCCCGGTGCTCCACGGCGAAGCAGGTGGCCGGCGAGACCCGGGCCCTGGACTGCAGCGCCGCCCGCCCCTCGGACAGGCCGCTCGGGCCGTAGGTCCGGGCCTCCAGCGCCACCACCTCGTCCCAGTGCTCGGCGGCCAGCAGCCGGACGCGGACGTCCTCGGCGATCTCCTCGGCCGTCACGCGGAACCTCCCGCCGAGGCGCCGGCGCCTGCCCCGGAGGCGTCGGCGCCGCCGACACAGGTGTACGGGAGCGGCGCGAACCCGTTGAATCCCTGGGTCGTGTAGGCCGTGGAGTAGGCGCCGCAGGAGAAGATCCAGACCGGATCGCCGGAGGCGACGGCCGCCGGCACCGCGACCAGGCCCTCCTGGTCGGCGTACGCGTCGTCGCTGTCGCAGGTCGGGCCCGCGACGACGGCCGGTACGTACCCGGCGTCGGGCGCGGACGGACCGGGGTGGGAGGGGAACTCCATCCGGTACTGCAACTCGTCCATCTCGTACAGCCCGTTGAACTTGCCGCAGCCCAGGTACAGCCAGCGCGCGCGCCCGCCGTCGAGCTGCTCCCGCGAGGTCAGCCGGGCCACGTGGGTCCGGATGGCGCCGTGGTCCGCGACCAGGTGGCGCCCCGGCTCCAGGAGGAACTCCAGGGGCGAGGCCGACGCCTTCCGGAGCCGCTGGATGCCCTCCCGGATGACGACGAACATCTTGTCCACCGGCGGATCGAGCGGCCGCCCCCGCTTGTCGAGGACGCCCAGGGCGGGCAGCCCGCCGCCGAGGTTGACGTGGTCCAGCAGGATCCCCCGCGCGCCGAGCGCCTCGATCACGGCGGCGAGCGAGTCCACCGCGCTCTGCCAGGCGTCGGAGGTCATCTGCTGCGACCCGACGTGGACGGAGAGACCGGACGGTGTCAGCCCCGCCGCGCGCGCCGCCTCCAGGACCAGCACGGCGTCGGCGGCCGAGCAGCCGAACTTGCGGCTCAGGCCCCAGAGCGCGCCGTCCCCGGTGGTCGCGACCCGGCAGAACACCCGGGCGCCGGGGGCGTGGACGGCGATCGCCGCCACGTCCTCCAGGCTGTCCGTCGCGAAGTCCCGGACGCCGAGCCGGTAGGCCTCGGCGATGTTGCGGTCGGACTTGATGGTGTTGCCGTAGTGGATCCGCTCGACCGGGACGCCGGTGCGCAGCGCCTGGGCGATCTCCTGCGGGCCGGCCGCGTCGAAGCCGGCGCCGAGGCCCGCCAAGTGGGCCAGGACCTCGTCCACCGGGCACGCCTTCATGGCGAACCGGACGGCGACGCACGGCAGTTCGTGGAGCAGCGCGGTGTACTGGCCCGCTATCCCGTCCAGGTTGTAGAAGATCCGGTCGTCGGTCGCGGCCGCCAGGGCGGCGCGCAGGGAACTGTTCTCAGACATCGTCGATCACTCCAGGCCCGGCCGGCGGGCCGACAGCTCGGGGCCGGCGGCCCGGCAGGCCCGCACCAGCGGGCCCCAAGCCTCGATCAGCAGGGCGAAGTCCTCGGTGTCCGCCCGCGCCTCGTCGAGCAGGCGGTCCCGCAGGGGGGCCAGGTGGTCGGCGAACTCGGCGTACCTGCCGCCGAGTCGCCGGTAGGAGCGGTCGAGGACGGCGAGCCGGCGGACGTTCTCCGCGCGGTCCGTGCCGATGCTGCGCCGGACGGAGTCGGCGATGACGCGGACCCGGAGGCGGTGCTCGTCGTCGAGCAGCGCGCCGCCCGCCGCCTCCATGTCGGAGTACACCGGGTGGAGGTAGAGCATGGAGAGCAGGAACTTGGTGAACCGCAGCTGGTAGGCGGTGAATCCGGGGCCCGTCCGCCGCTCGGGGGTGTAGTAGTTCACGATGTGCCGGTTGTGCACCACTCCGGGCAGCGTGGCGTCGCGCACCACGTGCAGCAGGAAGTAGTCGCTGCCGATGGTGTCGGTCGCGGACGGCAACGGGAGGCGCTCGTAGACCTCGTGGTCGAAGCCGACGTTGCACAGGTCGATCCGGAAGACGTCCGGGAGGTCCAGGAGCGCGCGGTCGTGGGTGAACGGCTCGGTGCCGCCGCCGGTGAACGAGTCGTCGACCAGCTCCTGACGCTCCCGCGCGGACGCTCCGGTCGGTGCCCAGAGGCCGACGACCTCGTCGTACACGGCCTGGTCCAGCTCGCGGATCTCGCCGATGTCGACGGACAGTTCACCGATGAAGGAGCCGCCGACCAGGGACACAGGCTTCCCGGCGTGCGCCGGGTCCAGCGCGTTCTCGGTGACATCGGCCGCCGCGTCGGCCGCGCGCCTCCCGAGGGACAGCAGCTCGTGGTGGATCGGGAAGACCGGCCGGCCGTCCAGGACCTGGTAGTCGCCGTCCGAGTCCCGGCGGTGGACGGAGCGGCAGCCGAGGGCGGCCGCGATCAGGAACGCCCGGTTGGTGCAGGCACCGTAGGAGACGGCGTCCGGGAGCATCAGATCGAGCACCCGGGCCGGCTCGGCGACCCCCGAGGCGTCGATCACCCGCCGCAGGAACGCCCGCTGCCGGGCCTCGTCGAGGTGGTGCACGACCACGCCCGCCGTCGGCGGCAGCGCGGCCACGGCCTTGGCGTGCAGGGCGAAGGTCGACTCGTCGGAGGAGTCCAGGACCAGCAGGTGCACCTCGACGCCGAACTGCCCGGCGGCGTAGACCGCCTCCTCGCCGATCGACGCGATGGTGTGGGCGCACGCCCGGTTGGTGGGGAGGGTCAGGCACACCCGGCCCCCGTCGGCGGTCCGGCTCACGCGTCGCCGTCCCGGCCGCCGTGCCAGGACTCCAGGCCCAGCAGCTTCGCGCCGAGGTCGCTGAGCTCGGCCTTGCCGTAGCGCAGCGACTCGTGCTTGCGCGCGTCGCCGACCAGCGTCCTGTTCCACGTCGGGGTGGAGAGGTCGCGCCAGGAGGCGATCCGCGAGGCCTTCAGCTCCTCGTGCTCCTCCAGCGCGGGCATCATCGACAGGTACTGGACGGCCCGGACACCCCGATCGGAGGTGTTGCGGGCCACCCCGTGGGCGAGCATGCCGTTCCAGATCAGCAGGTCACCGGCCTTCAGGTCGGGCCGGACCACCGGGAACTCCGCACGGTCGATGTCGGGCCGGATCGGGTCGCGGTCGGCCGGCTGGGCGGCCTGCCACTGGTTGAAGCGCCGGAACAGCTCGGGGTCGCACTGGAAGCCGCCGTGGTCCGGCCGGGTGTCGTTCAGCGCGATGATCCCCTGGACGCGCTGCGGCAGGGTGCCGAGCGTGGTGTCGACGTCCCAGTGCAGCTCGATGTCGAAGCCCTTGTCCGTCGGCTCGATCAGCGCGCGGTCCCGGTTCCCGGTGTTCGGCGGGTTGAGGTTGAGCCGGTCCAGCGTCACCCAGAGCTCTTCGCAGTCCCAGACGTCGACGAAGGCGTCGTAGACCCGCCGGGCCTGGCGGCTGTCCCAGATCAGCTGGTGCTGGTAGGCCTCGACGAAGCCGTAGATGTACAGGTGCTGGGCCAGCTCGTCGGTGAACTCCCGCTCCTCGTACCAGGTTTCCGGCCGCTCCCGGTCAAGGCCCTGGAAGTCCCAGGCGAAGTCCAGCAGCTGCTTCGCCGCCTCGGCGGGGATCGCCTCCCGGACGACGACATATCCGTACGTCTGCCAGAAGGAGTAGTCCTCCTCGGACAGCACCCGCAGGGGCCGCGACTTCTCGATGTCCTTCAGCGGTGTCCTGGCGAGGTAGGTCTCGCCGTCGTTGCTGAAGTACGGGGTGTCGGAGGCGGCCCGGTACAGGTATCCGTCAGGCTTCGGCATGCAATCACTCCAGGAGTCGGGAAACAACCGCGGCCGGGTCGAACCGCCTGGTCAGGGGCGGCTCGTCGTCCCGTCCGCTCCGCCGCTCCCGGGCCGTTCCGCGTACGGGGACACCGCCGCGGGGCGGGCGTCGCAGGACGGCCGACCGGCGGCAACGGGTGCTCGGGCACGGACGGTTCGGGCGCAGCGGCCACGAACGGCCGGCGGGGGACGGCAGCGGGAAGAGCGCAGCCGAAGGCGCCGGTCGGGGTGAGGGTGAAGGTGAAGCGAGGGTGAGGGTGTGCTGGTGGGAGGTGCGCTTGGCGGGTGGTCGAACTGTCGAACTGTCGAACTGTCGGGCTGTCGGGCGAAGGGGTGCGGGTGGCACGGAGGTTGCGGTTCTCGCGGCTCCCGGCGGCGCTCACTGCTCGCGCGGTTCCTGCGGGATCTGCGGGCCCGATGGGGCCGTCGGGGCTTTCGGGTCCATGGACGGACCGCCCGTTTCCCGCCGGGGCAAGGCCGGGATTCCTTCCTCCTTTTGTGCTCGGAGTCCTGTGCGGGTCGTTGACTCCCTCGGTGGACACGCGGTGGAGCCGACCAACTCGCGCATCCGGCAAGGGGCCTCGCCAGGGCTTCCCACCTCGTCGAACTTTCTTTCCCCTACGGTGGACTAGACCAACTTGTGGTGTCAACCCTTGTCCGCGAGAGCGTGGATGACGCCGTGACGATCGGCCGGACCGGCGGTGACCAGCGCAAAAGCGGCCGGTGTGGCGCGGGCGGCGACGACTGCCCGAAGGGGTCGGCTTGGTTGCCCTTTGAGGCAGCGCGGTGCGGGGCGGGCCCGGTCGGCGTCGCGGTGCCGGGTGCCGGGTGCCGGGTGCCGGGTGCCGGGTGCCGGGTTCGGGGTTCGGTGCCGGCTGCGCCTGGGCCGGCGGGGACTACCGGTCGCGGCCGGTCGCGGGCCGGGGGACGACGGGGGTGGCGTCCGGCCGGGAGGCCGCGGCGGTGTCCCGGTCCTCCTGCGCCGTCCAGGCGAGCAGGAGCCGCAGGGCGTCCTCGGAGGGGCTCCCGGGCTCGGGCGCGTAGGTGATCAGCGCCTGGGTCGGGTCGTCGGCGGCGCGCAGGGTCTCATAGGCCAGTTCGAGCGTGCCGACGACCGGGTGATGGAAGCGCTTGACCCCGGACGTCTTGTCCCGCACCGGATGCTCGGCCCACCAGCGGCGGAACTCGTCGCTCTTCACGGCGAGTTCGCCGATCAGCTCGCGCAGCCTCGGATCCTCGGGCCGATGGCCCGCCTCCATCCTCAGATAGGCCACGTTGCCACGCGCGCACGCCTCCCAATCCGCGTACAGGGAACGGGACTCGGGGTGCAGGAAGGTGATCCTGGCGATGTTGCGCGCGGCGGGTTCGAGGGCGTCGAAGTCGCCGAGGAGCGCGCCGGCCGCCCGGTTCCAGGCCAGGACGTCCATCCGCTGCCCCATCACCAGGGCCGGTAGCTCCGGCAGGGACCGCAGCAGGGTCGCCAGCATCGGCCGGACGTGCTGCGGCCGGGCCGCCGGCGGAGCGGTCCGTCGTGCCCCGGCGGCCGGGCGTGCGATCCGGTGCAGATGCCCGGTCTCCTGCTCCTCCAGCCGCAGTGCACGGGCCAGCGCGTCGAGCACCGCGGGCGAGACGTTGCGGACCCGCCCCTGTTCCATCCGGGTGTAGTAGTCGACGCTGACGCCGGCGAGTTCGGCGATCTCCTCGCGGCGCAGCCCCGCGACCCGGCGCCGACCGCCCGCGCCGGGCAGGCCGACCTCCTGGGGCAGGAGCCGGGCGCGGCGGGAACGCAGGAAGTCGCCGAGGGCGGTCGGGGAACTCATGCCCCGATTCTGACTGATGCGCCGCCGCTTTGCCTGGCCCTGCCAGGACCAGGTTCGGCGGCGGCGGCGGGGGGCGGGGGGCGGGGTCGGAGGTCGGGGTTGGGGTCGGAGGTGGGGTCGGAGGTGGGGGTGGGTCGGTGGTCGGCCACCCGGGTGGGGGCCGGCGCCCGGCGGGGCGCCCGGGTCCTCAGTGGCCGGCGACGCTGAGGACGATCTTGCCCTGGAGGTGTCCCTGCTCGGCGTGGCGGTGGGCGGCGGCCGCCTCCCGCAGGGGGAAGACGCGGTCGATGCCGACCCGGACCTCCCCGGCATCGAGCAGCTCCGCCAGCGCGGCGAGGTCGGCGCCACTCGAACGGACCTGCCACATACCGTCGTTGATCGCGATGCCGAGTGCGGTGGCCCGCTCGCGGTGGTACTCACCGGGGAAGACGGGGGCGATCCGGCCGCCGCGTCGGACGGTCGGCAGGAGCCGGTGCGCTTCGGGTCCGCCGACGGTGTCGATCAGCAGATCGGCGTCGCGGACGACCTCCTCGACGGGGGTGCGGGTGTAGTCGACGAAGCGGTCCACGCCGAGGCCGTGCAGGAACTCCTCGTGGCGGCCGGAGGCGACGCCGATCACCTCCTCCGCGCCGGCCGCCCTGACGAGCTGGACGGCGAAGTGGCCGACGCCGCCGGCGGCGCCGTTGACCAGGACGGTGTGGCCGGGCCGGGATCCCAGGTGCTCGAAGACGAACTGATAGGCCGTCAGTCCGGCCATCGGCACGGCGGCGGCCTCGACGTGCCCGAGGCTGCTCGGCCTGGCGGCCAGGTGGTGGGCGGGCGCGACGGCGTACTCGGCGTAACCCGAGGGGAGACCGGGGAAATTGACCAGCCCGAAGACCTCGTCCCCGGGCTGCCAGGCGGTGACGCCCTCGCCGAGCGCCGCGACCACGCCCGAGATGTCGCTGCCCAGGATCAGAGGTGGTGTCCAGGTGGGCCGGATCCCGGGCGGGAGGTTCGCGAAGCCGCGGCGCGCGTACCAGTCGGGCGGGTTGACGCCCGCCGCGTGGACGCGCACCAGCACCTCGCCCGGTCCGGGTTCGGGTCGGGCCACCTCCTCGTACACCAGCTCCTCGGGCTCGCCGAAGGCGTGCAGCCGGACGGCGCCCATCGTTGCCGTGCCCATGTTTCTCCCCATTCACCGGGCCGACCGCTCCGGGTAGAATCCGGAGCGCTGCTCCGGAAAGGAAACCGGAGCGGTGCTCCATTTGTCAACGGCGAGGATCAGCATGCCCATCGAGCCACCTCCGGGCGCGGCGCGCGCTCCGCGCGCCGATGCCCGGCGCAACCGCGACCGCGTCCTCGAAGCGGCGGCCGAGGTCGTCGCCGAACAGGGCACCCAGGCCTCGCTGCGGGACGTCGCCCGCCGGGCCGAGGTCGGACTCGGCACGCTCTACCGGCACTTCCCGACCAGGGACGCCCTGTTGGAGACCCTGCTGCGCCGGCGCTTCGAGCTGCTCGCCGAACGGGCCGAGGTCCTGGCCGCCGCCGGGCCGCCCGAGCGCGCGCTGGCCGACTGGCTGTACGAGTTCACGCTCGGCGCCGGTGCGTACCAGGGCCTCCCGGCCACCCTGATGGCCACCCTGAGCGACGTCGAATCTCCCCTGCACGCCTCCTGTCTGACGATGCGCCAGGCCGGTGGCCGGCTACTGCTGGCCGCTCAGGAGGCCGGTGACATCCGCGCGGACGTGGCAGCCGTCGACCTGTTCGCCCTGGTCAACGCGCTCGGATGGATCACCGACCAGGCTCCGGGCCTCGTCGAGCGCCGGGAGCACCTGTTCCGTCTGGTGATGGACGGCCTGCGGCCCCGGGGGTAGCGCGAGGCGTGGCCGGTGGTGGGTGGCCTGCCCTGCCGGGCCGTCGCGGGTGGTGAGTTCGTGGGTGCACCGCTGAACCTCCGGCGCGGTCCGCCGGCCCGGACGGGCGTGGCGGCGGCGGTCTCCGGACCTGAACCCGCCGATCCCGCGGGGTCGTTGTGATCCGGCCGATCGAGGGGGGATTCAGTCGGGGACCGTGTGCCGTACGCCGGCCGCTCCCTTCCGGGGTCGGCCGGCATCGGCGTTGGTGCCGGACGGGTCCTCGGCCGTCCGCCCCTCGGCCGTCCGGCTGTCCGCCGTCCGCCCCTCGGCGGTCCGGCCGTCGGCCCAGGTGAGGGTGGAGACGAGGGAGCGGAAGGCGGCCCGGTAGGTACGCGGGCTGGTGCCCGTGTGGTGCAGGAAGTGGTGGCGCAGGTTGGCGGGCGTGCCCAGCCCGGTGCGGGCGGCGATGCGTTCGACCGGCTCGTCGCCGCGCTCCAGCAGGCGCTGGGCCCGCTGGACGCGCGCGCGGAGCAGGTACTGGAGCGGGGGCAGCCCGGTCTCGGCGCGGAAGCGCCTGGTCAGGCCGCGGACGGTCAGGCCCGCGTGGTCGGCGAGGTCGTGCACGGTCAGCGGGCGGTCGAGGTGGGCCTCCAGCCACCGGATCGTGGGTCCGAGGCGGGAGCCGCCCCGGCCGGCCGTGCCGACGGCGGATGCTGCGGACGCGGTGACGGTGGCGACCGGTTCGGCTGTCTCGGCGGCTTCGGTGGGTTCGGCGGCTTCGGTGGGTTCGTGGAGCTGGAGGAAGACCTGCCGCTCCGTCTCCACGGCGACCGCCTCGCCGTGGTCCAGCGTGATCAGCCGCAGACAGAGGTCGACACCGCCGAGCACGCCCGCCGCGCTGAAGAACGGCGCCGCGTCCACGACCGCGCCCTCCGGGTCGACCTCGACCCGGGGGTGGCGCTCCGCCAGTTCCGCGGCGTACCGGCGGCCCGTCGCGGCCCGCCGGCCGTCGAGCAGTCCGGTGGCGGCCAGGGTGAACGTTCCGGTCCCGATCGCGCCGATCCGGCTGCCCCGGCCCGCGGCCGCCCGCAGTGCGTCGACCACCCCGGACGGCGGCTCGTCGCGGAAGCCGTCGTGCCCGGGGAGCAGCACGGTGTCCGCGTCCGCCAGCCCCTCCAGGCCCCAGGGCGTGTCGAGCCGGAAGGGCGCCGGCGCGGCCGTCGCGCGGAAGCCCGGCCCCGCGCAGTACCGCACCTCGTACGCGACGTGCGGGTGGTGCCGCGCGGCGGTGCCGAAGGAGACCCCCGGCCCGGTGAGCTGATGGCCCGGTACTCCGTCGAGGGCGAGGACTGCGATCACTGGCATGTCCGGAATTTAGCCGAGGGTGACACCGGGGCCGCTGTTCCGGGCGCCGGCCGGTGCGCAGGATGGGCGGTACGCGGCGCCGGAAGCGGGGGGCCGCCCGGCCGCCACCACCGGTGCGGTCGTACCACCCCGTCGTCCGTCCGCGTCGAAGCGCGGTTTCGCGCGGCCCGGGTACCCCGCGTACCCCGGCGTACCACTCATGCCTCCGAAGGAAGGGACCTTCCATGTCCAGCATCAGTTCTCTGACGCGCCGGGTGGCGCGTGCCGCCACCGTCGCGCTGGCCGCGACGGTCTGCGCCACCGCCATGACCGGCAGTGCCGGTGCCATCGTCCACGGGCAGGACGCCGACGGGCGGTACCCGTTCATGGCCTCGATCCCGCTGACGGCGCCGGCGGCGGGTCTGCTCGACGGCGTCTGCGGCGCGACCCTGATCCACCCGCGGTGGGTGCTGACGGCGGGCCACTGCGTCGACACCCGGCCCGAGGTCGGCGTGGTCCTGGGCGGGACCGTCCGCGTCGGTTCGGACCACCGCACGTCCGGCGGCACCGTGCGGTCCATGGAGCGGATCGTCACCCACCCCGGCTACGCGATCGGCGCGGGCGGGGGCGGCGCCAACAAGGACGACCTCGCGCTGATCCGGCTGGACCGGCCGGTCACCGAGCAGCCCCTTCGGATCGCCGACCGCCCGGCCCGGCCCGGTACCCCGACCAGGCTGCTCGGCTTCGGCAGCGTCGCTGACGTGGACACCCCGCAGAAGGCCGAGTTCGCCGACCGGCTGCAGCAGTTGGAGACCCGTCGGGGAGCCGTCGACGAGTGCGCCCCCGGCCGCGCGGGGTGGCTGCGCCTCTGCACGGTCAGCCAGGTGCCGGGCGCCATGGCCTGCTTCGGGGACTCGGGCGGTCCGCAGCTCCAGAAGGGCCGCGGCGGGCGCTGGGAGCTGGTCGGTGCCACCTCGGGCGACGGGGACACCGACCCGACCTGTTCGACGGGCCCCGGCCTGTACAGCAGCGTCCCCGCGTACGCGAGCTGGATCTGGAAGACGATCCACCAGACCGACTGACGGTGGGTCGTGCCCCGGTCGCCCTGGACGGCCGGGGCCCTGATCCCGACTTCGACTACATTCCGGGTATGTCGGTCATCGCCGTACTCGTCCTCGACGGGCTGCCCGGACACCACCTCACCACCCCGGGGCTGGTGTTCGGGACGGCCGCGCGCGAGCACCCGGGCGTCGCCTACGAGGTGCGGCTGTGCGCCGCCCCCGGCCCCCTGGGCATCGGGCTCCCGGCGCCGCTGCCCATCGCCGTCCCGCACGGGTTGGAGGGCCTCGCCGACGCGGATGTCGTCCTGGTGCCCGGTCACGACGGGTCCCGGGCGCAGCCGCCACCCGGGGCCGGGGTGGTCGACGCGCTGCGGGGCGCCGCAGCCCGGGGCAGCCGCATCGGCGCGGTCGGCACGGGAGTGTTCACGCTCGCCGCCACCGGTCTGCTCGACGGCCGGCGGGCGACCACCGGCTGGCGCCACACCGAGGAACTCGCGCGGCTGCACCCCCGGATCGAGGTCGACCCGGCCGGGTCGGTCGTGGCCGACGGCCCCTTCCTCACCTCCGCCGGGATCTTCGGCGGTATGGACGTCTGCCTGCGCCTGCTGGCACAGGACCACGGCGAGCGGACGGCCGGTGAGACGTCCAGGGAACTCCTCACGCCCCTGCTCCGGCACGCGGACCGCGTCCAGGAGGACATCGACCGCGAACGCGCGGGCAGTGCCGGCATCGAGCCGACCCTGCGCTGGCTGAAGGCCCGCCTCCACCTCCCGCTGACCCCCGCCGACATCGCCGCGCACGCCGGGATCAGCGTCAGCAGCCTCAACCGCCGCTTCCGCGCCCAGGCCGGCGTCAGCCCGCCGCGGTACCTGCTGCGCCTGCGGCTGGACCGGGCCCGCGACCTGCTCGTGGACACCGACGAGCCGGTGGAGCGGGTGGCGGCCCTCGCCGGGTTCACGTCGGCCGCGAGCCTGCGGCACCACTTCGCCCGGCAGACCGGCAGCACGCCCCGCGCCTACCGCGCGCGGCACCGGTCGGTCATGTCCGCGGTGGGGTGACTTCCGGGCGGAGGCCCTCGATCACGGATTCGGTCAGGCGGGGTGCCTGCGCTCAGCCCTGTGGATCGTCGCGGGGGCGGATCCGGGCCGGGTCAGCCCGACGGGGCAGGTGCGTTCCTCCGCCGTCGCCACCAGCGGTGTGTGGCGCGGCTCGCCTCGTGCCGGGCCTGTGCGGCGACCAACCTGTCCCTCATCGCCGTGGTGTCCGGGTGGGTCGGTCCGAGGGTCGGTTCGGTCAGCGCGAGCGCGTCGTGCAGGGCCTCCTCGTCGTCGACGGAGTGTCGGAGGAGCTTGACGGGGATGTCGTCGGGTGCCAGCCAGGCGAGGGTGCTCAGAAGGGTGACGGCGAGCGGGTTGCGATTCTGGAGAGTCCGTACCGTGTGGGCCCAGATCCTGGCGATGGTGCGTTCCGGGTCCGTCCCGTCCGCGGCCTTGTGGAGTTTGGTGTCGAGGCTTCGGCGATACGCGTCGATGGTAACGGTCGGGTGTTCGGCGAGGTAGGCGCCGGCCTGGTCGAGGGCGAGGGGCAGGTACCCGAACTCGGCGGCAAGGGCCGCGGCTTCATGCCGCTCACGGGGGCACGGTGTGCGGCCTCCCATGGAGAGGGTGAGGAGCAGCTCGGTGGCTCGCTCCGGGGCGAGCGCTCCGAGTTCACAGGTGGGGATGGAGCGTGGCCAGCCGGTGGTGCGACGGGTGGTGATGAGGTGGTGGCCACCGGCGAGCGCGCCGATATAGGGGTCGAGGTCCCGTGGTGCCTCGGCGTTGTCGAAGACGAGCAGCCATCGGGGGTGCCAGTGGAGCCACGCGGTGGCCCAGGCGACGCACTCCTTCTCGGTGGCCTTGCCGGCCCAGGAAGGATGGAGAAGTACGGCGAGGGCGGCGAGGGACTGTTCGATCCTGTTGGGGGATTCGGCGTTGATCCACCAGATGAGCGTGTAGTCCTGGCGGTGCCGGTGGGCGTACATCAGGGCGAGGGTGGTCTTGCCGATGCCCCCGAGCCCGTGGACGGTCGGTGGTCGGCTGACCGCGGTGCCGCCGTCGGTCGTGAGGGCGCGGCGCAGCCAGGCGAGTTCGTCGTCGCGGCCGATACAGATCGGCTGGGGTGCGAGGTTGCCGGCACCGGGCGGTGCGACGATGTCCCGAGTGGCGTTGAGGACATCGGTGGGCAGTGAGGTGCACATCGCCACTGAAGGCCGCACCGATGGAATCAGCCGCGACTGCACGGTGGCCCGAAGCGGTGATCGGTCGATTCGGTTCGATCACGACGCGCTCGCCGTGACGACCGCGCGTGCGGCGCTCAACAGTTTCACCCCGAGGAGAAGTCGGCCGAAGCTTGGCGGCCATTGTCGCACCTGGTGCGGTCGGTCGACGCCCGAACTCGGTCACGTGGCTTGAGTGGTGGCGGGTTCACCCTGGACGTGGGCGGTGTGCGGATGTGGACAGGGGGTCGGGCGCTGCGGCGGGGGAGGGGTTGGAGCTGCTCCCGGTTCCCCGTTCGGGTGGTGACGGGTGGATTCCCTGGCGTTCGGGCCGGGTTGGGGGTTAGCGTGCGGCTATGACCGAGCTTGTCCGCCGTCGTCACGTCGACTACGGCCGCCTGTCCAGCGCGAGTTGTCCGCTCGGCCGCTGACGCACGGTTCTCCGCACGCCGCTGCCGTGCGCCTCTGATCTGCGCGCTCCCGTGTCCGGCTGTCGCCGTCCGGTCCCGCCCGGGGCACGACCCGGAGCGACACCCGACCTCACCCGGGCGCCGACGTCGTCGTTCGCCGCGCCCGTCCGCGTGCCCGTCCTTGACCTCCTCCGCCGTCGCAACTCCGCCCTCGAAGGGGACAGCCATGACCGAACCCGGTACCGCCACCGAGCACTACCTCCGCAACAACGCGGCCTACGCGGTCGACTTCCAGGGGCCGCTGCCGCTGCCGCCGGCCCGCCAGAGCGCCGTCCTGGCCTGCATGGACGCCCGGCTCGACGTCTACGCGGCGCTCGGGCTGGACGAGGGCGACTCGCACGTGATCCGCAACGCCGGCGGTGTCGCCACCGACGACGCGATCCGGTCGCTGGCGATCAGTCAGCGGCTGTTGGGGACCAGGGAGATCATCCTGATCCACCACACCGACTGCGGGATGCTGACATTCGGCGACGACGCCTTCCGCGAGTCGATCCGGGAGGAGACGGGCATCAAGCCGCCGTGGGCGGCGGAGGCCTTCGCCGATCTGGAGACGGACGTCCGGCAGTCCGCTGCCCGGATCCGGAACAGCCCGTTCGTCCCGAAGACCGACGCGCTGCGCGGCTTCGTCCTCGACATCGCGACCGGCAAGCTGGCGGAGGTCGTGCTGTAGCGGGGGGCACCCCGCCCCCCGGTGCCCCGCGCCCGCACGGGCCGGGGCACCGGGCGCGGGCGAGGGGACGGTCTCAGCCGAGGGAGACGGCCTCGACCTCGCGGCGCGCGTTGGTGAAGCAGAGGACTCCGCCGACCAGCGCGGGCACCCCGTCGCCGTCCGGGCTCAGGCTCATGGGGTAGGGCGGGCCCAGTGCCCGTCCGGTCGCCGCGTTCCGGGTCGTCAGACCGGTGTGTCCGATGGTGTGGACGGCTCCGGCCGTGACGAAGGGCGCGACGAGCAGCGTCCCCTTCTTCGGTCGGCGGGGCCACATGTCGTGCCCGGTGGCCGGCTCCACGGCCGCGAGCGTGGTCGCGTTCTCGACCAGGAGGACGCGGCCCTCCGCCACGGTCGGCGGGTGGGTGATGTCGGGGGCGCTCCACCTGGTCCGGCCGTCCTCGGCGGCCACGGCGTGCAGGTGGCGGTCCTGGGTCCGCAGGAAGACCGTGCCACCCGCGACCGTGAGATCGGCGGGTGCGCCCTCGAACCACGCGGAGATCCACCGCTCGGAGCCGGTCGCCGCGTCGATGGCGTGGAGGCGGAGCCGCGGCGGCGCCGTCTCGATCACGTGGACGGTCCCGGCGGACACCGACCACAGCTCGGACAGCGGCGCGTCCGTCGGATACAGCCAGTGCCCGCTCCCGTCCTCCTCGTGCAGTCCCGCCACGCGGTCCGGGACGCGTCCGGTGCCGGACGCCCTGGCGCCCAGGGCGACCACGTGACCGGCCGTCGTCCGTGGCGCGGAGACGATGTGACAGTCCATCTCCGTCATGGTCCAGAGCCGGTCCCTGCGCCGCAGGTCCATCGCCACGACGAGGCCGTCCGGGCCGACGGTGAGGACGGTCCCGCCGGAGACACTCGTCCTGCCTTCGTGGAGCGAGAGGCGGGGGCTCCAGCGGTGCCGCCGTCCGGTCCGCAGCTCGACCGTGTTGATCTCCCGGTTCAGGCCCTGGAAGCAGAGGTGTCCCGCGCCGAGGAGGGGGCCGGAGCCGGTCCCGGTCGTGACGAGGGGCCGTCGGTGCCCGTCGCGGGAGTCGAGGAGGTGGAGCTGGGTGCCGGTGCGCACCACAAGGGCGTCGTCCAGGATCAACGGCTGGTGGACCGGGGCCGGTTCGGACCGGTCCTTGCCCGGCGGCGACCCGATCGGGACCGGACCCCACACCCGTGCGGGGGGCTTGCGGCCGGGCTCCTTCCGGCTCCGCGCCGGAGCCTTGCGCGCCGGCGGACGCGGTGCGTCGTCGGCTCCCGGCGGGTGCGGCGGTGACGCGGGCGGCACGGTCGGCGCGGTCGGCGCGGTCGGTTCGGGGGCCGGGCGCGTACCGACCACGGTGACGGTGATGTGCTGGGCCTGGAACACGTGGCCGTGCACGGTCGCGTGGCCGGAGACCCGGTTGATCGTCGCCGGCGGCGGGTGCGGGGCCTCTCCCGTCCTGCCCATCGGCGGATCCTCCTCGTGCCCTGCGCAGTGCGACCGTCGGATGCCCACACCTACTCGATCCGCCCCGGCGCCCGCCAGTCCATCGGCGCCCCGGCCGCCGCCGCCCCGTCCCGGCGTCACCGGCAGGCCTCCCGCGCTCCGGTGAACCCGCAGGTCGGAGGGGTTGGCGCGGCGCCGGCCCGGTTCGGGACGGCCCCGACACTCCGTTCGGTCCTCGTCCACCGGTCCGGTCGCCCCGCGCCGGAGGCCACCGGGCGTCCAAGCGGCCTCCGGGCGCCCGCGGCGACAGGAACCGCCGGCAGCGGGCAGGATGGTCGGATGGACACGGTGACCATCAGCGACGAGGACCGCCGGCTGCTCGGATCCTGGGCGGCCGAGCGCGCCGAACGGGTACTGCCGCTGTTCGAGGCGAAGGCCCCGGCCGACACCCGCCCCCGTGAAGCTGTCGAGGGCATCCGGGCCTTCACCCGCGAGGGGAGGCGGACGGCGCAGCTGCGTTCGGTCGCCGTCGCGGCCCTCGCGGCCGCCCGGGAGGTCGGCGACCCGGTCGCCACGGCGGCCGCCCGCGCCGCGGGCTACGCGGCGGCGAGCCCCTACATCCACCCGATCGCCACCCCGCACCAGGCGAAGCACGCGCTCGCGCCGGCGATGTACGCGGCGCTCGCCCGTGAGCTGGCGGCGGGCGGCGACCCCGGCGTGGGGGACGAGGAGCTTCGCCGGGCGATCGAGCAGGTGCCGCGGGCGGTCGCGGACATCGTGCGGCAGATGCCGGTCTTCGTCCCCGGCCGCGGCCGGCTGGACGCGTTCCGCGACCGCCTCGAAACCGCCCTGCGGGGCTGAGTGGCGGAGCCGCGCCGCACCCCGCGGGGCTGTGGGGAGGCCCCGTTGTCGCGCTCGGTCGGTCAGGGGATCGCCCGACCGGTTCGCCGGCCTCGACCTCACTCCCGTCGAGATCGGTGGCGCATCGGCCGGTGAGCGGCGGGGCACGGCGCCGGAGCGGCAAGGACGGCAGCGCCAGGGGTGCCCCCGCCCCCGTTCCCGCCTCTGCCCCCGCCCCTGCTCCCGTCGCCGCCTCCGCTGACGCGGGCTCGGATCGCCCCCGGGGAACGGGGGTTGGGGGCCAGGGCCCCCGAGCGCCCCGGTGCCTCGCAAACCTCCACCCCCGCCCCTGTGACGCGGATCACTCCAGATCCAGAACCCGTGCGCCGGATCCGTCGTCTGGCTGGTGTGAGATCACGCAGGAGAGCACTGGACCAGCTGGACGAGGAACGCCTCCTCCGGCTGGTCGCCAAGGGTGACCGCGCGGCGTTCGACGAGCTGTACCGGCGCACGTCGCCGTGGCTGGCCGTGCGGCTGCGCCGGCGCTGCGCGGACGAGCAGATCGTCGCCGAGGTCATGCAGGAGACCTATCTGGCGGTGTGGCGCGCGGCCGGCGCGTTCGCCGGGAGCACGGTCGGCGGCACGGCCGTCGGGTGGCTGTGGACGATCGCGGCGCGTCGCCTGGTCGACGCGTTCCGGCGCCGTGCCCACCACGCGGAGCCGCCGGTTGCCGCCGCCGGGGCGGTGGTGGTGCCCGCGGCGGAGGACGAGGTGCTCGCCCGGACCGTCGGCGGCGACGTCGGCGACGCGCTGCGGCAACTGGCGCCGGAACTGCGCCAGGTCCTCCAGGCGATGGTGCTCGACGGGCTCACCGTCCGGGAGACGGCCGTCCTGCTCAGACTGCCCGAAGGCACGGTCAAGACCCGCGCCCGCCGGGCCCGGATCGCGATGCGGAAGGCGATGGCATGAGCGACGATCACGCGTCCACGCGGTTGATCGACGACTACGCACGTGGTGACGCGGCGATGGCCGCGGACACGGTGTGGGCCCTGGAGGCCCATCTGGAGACCTGCGCGACCTGCCGGGGCCGGCTGTCCGCCGCCGTGGCGACCGGGGCACCCGGCATCGCCGCGCTCGTCGACAGCGTCCGGGCCGGGCTGGAACCGCGGCTGACCCCTGTGGGCCGGGCGCCCTCGCGACGACTCCGCCCGGGGTGGGTGTCGGCCTGGATGACACCGGCGATGACCCCGTGGCTGGTCATGACCGTCACGGTGGTCCTGCTGGCGCTGCTGCTGGACGTGGCCGGCCCGCCGTCGCGGCTCGGCGACGCCTCGCCGGTCCTGCTGGTCGCGCCCGTGCTGCCGCTGTGCGGGGTCGCCGCCTCCTGGTCGCGCGGCCTGGACCCGGCCTACGAACTGACGGCCTCGACCGCCCGGGCCGGTCTGCCCCTGCTGCTCAGGCGCACCACGGCGGTCCTCCTGGTGGCCCTGCCCGGGCTCCTGCTGGAGGGGTGGCTGACCGGCGCCATGACGGCAGCGCAGTGGCTGCTGCCCTCGCTGGCCTTCACCTCCACCGCCCTGGCGCTGGGCAGCGTGGTCGGCGTGACCCGCGCCGCCGCCGCGCTGGTGGCCCTGTGGGGGGTGGTCGTCGTCGGACCGGCCTGGTCCACCGGCCACGTCCCCCTCGTCCTGGCGGCGGACCGGCTGCCCTTCTGGGGGCTGCTCCTCGCCCTGGGCAGCGGCGCCGTGATCGCCCGCAGAAACGCCTACGCGACCCTCTGACAACGTTGTCGACCCTTGGAAGGACCCACCGCATGACACCCACGACGAGCGTGGTCGACACCGCGCCGAAGACGTACGCCTGGGAGGTCCGGGCCACCGGCCTGAGCGTCCGGGCCGGGCGGAAGACGGCCGTGGACGGGCTCGACCTCTCCCTCGGCCTCGGTACGCACGGCCTGCTCGGGCCCAACGGGGCGGGCAAGACCACCCTGATCCGGGCCCTGGCCACCGTGCTGCGCCCCGCCGGGGGCGAACTGGAGCTGCTCGGCGACCCGGTGGGCCGGATCGGTGACCACCGGGCGCTGCGCCGCCGGATCGGCTACCTGCCGCAGGAGTTCGGCTACTACAAGCGCTTCACGGTGCGCGAGTTCGTCGAGTACATGGCCTGGTTGAAGGAGGTCCCGAAGGCGGACATCCCCGGGGCCGTCCAGCGGGCGGTGGAACGGGTCGGTCTGGCGGACCGCGCCGACCACCGGATGAAGACGCTGTCCGGCGGCATGGTCCGGCGGGCCGGCATCGCCCAGGCCATCGTCAACGACCCCGTGCTGTTGCTGCTGGACGAGCCGACGGTCGGCCTGGACCCGGCGCAGCGGCTGCGCTTCCGCGAGCTGCTGCAGGAACTGGGCCGCGACACCTGTGTGGTGGTCTCCACCCACCTGGTCGAGGACGTCGCGGCCGCCTGTACCGACGTGGTGCTCTTCGCCGACGGCCGGCTCGTCTTCCAGGGACCGCCGGAGGTGCTGGCCGCCGCGGGCGGCCCCGAGTACCCGGGCGACAGCCCCCTGGAGCGCGGCTACTCGGCGCTGCTCAGCCACTCCGAGCGGCCCGGGGGCACCTGGTGAGCGCACGTGTGCTGCGGACCGAGCTCAGGCGCTCGGCCGCCCCGTGGGGCGGCGTCCTCATCCTGGGGGCCAGTCTGGCGGTCTTCTGCCTGATCGACGGGATCTGGTGGCGGGGCGCCACCGGGTGGACGGCCCAGTGGACCTCGATGGCCCTGTGGACCCGGTCCCTGCTGGGCTTCTGGTGGCCGCTCGTGGTGGGCCTCGGGGCGCTGTACGGGCTGCGGGACTCCCGCTCGCGGATGGGCGAACTGCTGCTGACCACGCCGCGGCCGGCCTGGCGCCGGGCGGCGCTGCCGGCCGGCGCGCTGGCGCTCGCGCTGGCGGTGGGCTTCGGCCTCCTCGTCCTGGTGGGCGGGGTCCAGGTGGTCCTGGGCGGCACCACCTACCTGCCGCTCGGCTGGGTGCCGATCTCCTTGGTGGCGACGCTGGCGCTGGTCGCCGGCGCGGTGTTCGGGATGGGCGTCGCGCGGGCCCTGCCCTTCGCGCTCACCCCGCCGGCCCTGGTGGTGGCCGTCCTCCTGACGGCGGGTCTCCTGCTGCGGCCGAACGCCGAGGGTGAACGGCCCGCCAGCCGCGCGCCGAACCTGCTCGCCCAGCTCTCCCCGGTGACCGCGGAACCGCGGGAGCTGCTGCTGACCCTGTCCGGCTCCACGCACCTCGGGCAGACGCTCTGGCTGCTCGGTCTGCTCGGCACCGGCTTCGCGCTGCTGGTGGCCGCGAGCCGCCGGGCGCGGCTGCTCGCGGTGGTTCCCGTCCTGGCCGGCGCCGCGCTGGCCCTGCTGGTCCTGCCGGCCCAGCCACGGGACACCTATGTCGTCGACCGGGCCGGCGCGGCGCCGGTCTGCGACGGTCCGGTGTGCGTGACGACGGTGAACCGGCACCGCCTGCCCGGGCTCGCGCCGCAGGGCGAGGAGGCCCTGCGGGTGCTGCGCGACGCCCTGGGGGACAAGGCACCGGGCACGGTGCGGGAGGACACCGCACTGCGCTCGCTCGGGGAGAACCGCCGGCTCTCCGGCGACGTGCTGCTGGTGGACTTCGACGAAACGCTGATGGGCGAGGCGGAGGGCCCGCGGCTGACCCGCGTCCTGGTCTCCCAGGGCCTGGCCCCGAACTGTTACGGGCACAACTCCCGCGAGGGCGGCGGTCTGGAGGACATCGCCGTCCAGAGCCTCGCCGCGAGCTGGGCGCTCGGTGACGCCCGGATCGAACCGCTGGAACCGAGGGAGGCCGACCCGTACGCGCGCACGGCCTGGGAGCGGGCCGACGCCGCCTGGGCGAAGCTGACGGCGCTGCCGCCGGCCGAACAGCGCGCGCGGATGGCCGAGCTGCGCGAGGCCGCGATCTCCTGCGCGCCGGGCGATCCGTTCACGGCACTGCTGGGGGAGGCGGCCCGATGAGATGGCTGGTGCTGTACGGACGTGCACGGCAGGTGCCGGCCTCGGCCGCCGTGTGCGCGCTCACCGCCCTGGCCCTGTGGTCCCTCGCCCCGGGCAGCGGTGAGGGACGGGTGGACCTGGCGACCGTG
This sequence comes from Kitasatospora sp. NPDC059327, assembly GCF_042752535.1. Lineage (NCBI taxonomy): Bacteria > Bacillati > Actinomycetota > Actinomycetes > Kitasatosporales > Streptomycetaceae > Kitasatospora > Kitasatospora sp. NPDC059327. The sequence continues at coordinate 52,617 of NZ_JBHYYB010000023.1, forward strand.
GTCCTGGTGCTCACCGCGAACGTGGCGGCCGCCGGGCTGGGGCTCGGCGGGCAGGACGTCCTGCTGGAGCGGACGGCCGCGATCCGGTGGGTGACCCGCCGGGCCGCGCACGTCCTGCTGATCGGCGCGGTCGCCGGTGCGGCGCTGCTGGCGGTCCAGGCGGCCGGCCCCGAACTGGCTCCCGTCGCGCTCGTCGCCCGGGACAGTGCGGGTCTGGTCGGCCTGGCCGCGCTCGGCGCGACGGTGTTCGGGGCGCAGTTCGCGTGGACCCTGCCGACCGGTTGGCTCGGCCTGATCCTCTTCGGTACGGTGCCGGCCGGCAGGGTGGGGGAGGTGACCGGTTGGATGCTGATGCCGCCCGGCACCACGGCGTCCACCTGGACGGCGCTGGCCCTGCTGGTCACCGGCACGGTGCTGTACGCGGTGGCGGGCCCGCGCCGCTGACCGGCCCCGGCCCACGCGGGTGGCCGCACCGGGCCCACGCGGCCCCGCCTGCCCCCGGCCCGCCCCGCACGAGGGGCGGGCCGGGGGCACGCCCGCTGCCCCGGTCCGCTGCCCCGGTCGGTGGACCGTGGCCGGTCGCCGAAAATCGGCTTGGGCGGCGTCCGGGCCCTGGTTAGCGTGGTGCGTATGACGCAGAATCCGGTACCCGAGGACTGGCGCGCGGCCAACCGCGCGAACTGGGACGAGCGTGTCCCGATCCACGCCGACGGAGCGTTCTACGACGTCCCCGGCTTCGTCGCGGGGCGGGAGGTGCTCCGGGAGTTCGAACTCGCCGAGGTCGGCGAGGTCGCCGGGAGGAGCCTGGTCCACCTCCAGTGCCACATCGGTCTGGACACCCTGGCGTGGGCCCGGCGCGGGGCCACCGTCACCGGGCTGGACTTCTCCGAGCCGGCCGTCGCCGTGGCCGAGGGCCTCGCCAAGGAGATCGGCGCGACCACGGCCCGTTTCGTCGCCGCCGACGTGTACGACGCCGTCGAGGTGCTGGACGGGCGGACCTTCGACATCGTCTACACCGGTCTGGGGGCCCTGTGCTGGCTCCCGGACATCGACCGCTGGGCCCGTACGGCGGCGGCGCTCGTCGCTCCCGGCGGCTTCCTCTACCTCGCCGAGTTCCACCCGTTCGCCGACATCCTGGCCGAGGACGGCCGGACGGTGGAGACCGACTACTTCCGCCGCGACCCGATGGTCTGGGACGAGCCGGGCACCTACGCCGACCTGGGCGCGGCGACCACCGCGAACGTGACCGTCGAGTGGCAGCACGGCGTCGGCGAGGTCCTCAGCGCGCTGGTCACCGCCGGTCTGCGGGTGGAGTTCCTGCACGAGCACGACCTCACCCTGTTCCCGCGCTTCCCGGTGCTGGAGCGGGACGGCGGCCGCTACCGCTTCCCCGAGGGGCAGCCGCGCGTCCCGCTGATCTACTCGATCCGCGCGAGCCGGCCGGAGCGGATCCGCGCGAGCCGGCCGGAGTAGCGGGGCCGGCCGTCCCCGGCGTCGGTCGGAGTGGGGCCACGCCGGCCCCGGAAACGGCGCTGCCGCGCCGCCCGGTGGTCCGGGCGGCGCGGCAGGCTCTCCGTCTCCGCGGAGCGGGCCGGAGCCGGGGGCTCAGGCCGAGAAGTAGCCGATCAGGTCGGCGACCACGTCGGTGGCGCCCCACTGGTTGGTGAACGACACCCGCCCGTCCACCACGGGCACCATCACCAGCGCGGACACGACCTCACCCGGCCGGTAGTTGATGTTCGAGGCGTCCGGACGTTCCGTCCCGTGCGGGTAGACCGTCAGGAAGCTGGTGTTGGTGGGCCACACCACGGTGACGTTCATCAGCACCTCGGTGACGCCGGTCGAGGGCACGCCCTCGACCCCGGCCACCTTCAGGCTGACCACGTCGCCCGCCCCGCCCAGGGAGCCGATCCGGGCGCCCTCGCCGGTGCGGGTGTCCATCAGCCGCACCAGGTCGGACGCCGTGTAGGTGGCGCCCGTGCCGGAGTAGTACCCGACGACGTCGACCCCGAGGTCGACCTCGCCCCAGGCGTTGTAGAGGTCCACCTTGCCGTCCGTGCCCACCGGGACGGTCACCAGGTTGGAGACGTTCTGCCCGGTGGTGAAGCTCACGGTCGGCAGGTCGGGCACCGGCCGGCCGCTCGGGTACACCGAGATGGCGCTGGTGCGGGTGGGGTTGACGGCCGTCACGTTCATCACGACCGCGGTGACGCCGGTGGCGGGGATCCCGCCGACGCCGGCGACCTGCAGGGTCACCACACCGCCCTGACGGACCCGGCCGGCCGGGGCGCCGACGCCCGAGACGGTGTTGAGGATCCGCGACGGCGGGACGGGGACGAACCGGCCCTTGGCCGCGGCCGGGGCGGCCTTGACGGTGAACGCGTTGGCGAGCACCGTGCGGTAGCCGTCGGCCTGGATGTCGTAGCTGCCCGGCGCGAGGCCGTTGGTGTCCACCAGGACGTGCAGCGAGGTGCCGTTGGCGTTGACCGAGAGCGGGGTCACGTACGGCTGTGAGGAGACGCCGTCGCGCCGCAGGGCCAGCTTGCTGCCCAGGGTGAGGCCGTAGCCGCGGAGCTCCACCTGGACCCGCGTCCCGGCCGCGCCGGTGGCGGGGCTCACCGAGCCCACCGTCAGGGAGGCCGTCGGAGGGGCGCAGGTGGGGTACTCGCAGGTGCCCTGGAAGCTGTACTCGACCGGCGTCGCCGTCCGGCCGGGGCTGATCACCAGGACGGCCCGGCCGCCCTCGGCGGCGCTGGTGCTCTGGCACCGGGCCCCGAACACGCCGTAGTTGTTGCCGCACTGGTAGTCGAGGTCGCCGGTGGTCCACTTGCCGGGGTTCAGCAGCCGGACGAACGGCTGGAGGCTCCCGGTCGCGCTGGTGGTGCCGGAGACCGTGAAGGACTGCGAGGGCTGCATGTCGACCACCGCGCAGTACGCGGTGGACGACTCGGTGAGCACCCCGCTGCGGGTCGGGAACCCGGTGATCGACACCTGGTGCGCGGTGCACTCCGGCGCCCAGCCGGCCGAGGTGCCGACCGTCCAGGTGTCCACGTTGGCGTGGATCGTGGTGCCGCTGTACCCGGCCGCGACCACGACCATGGTGTACGAGGTCGAGCCGGTGAGCTGGCAGGGGTTCACCGCGCCGGCCCACTGGGTGCAGACGAGCTTGCCGTCGGCGTCGACGACCTGCGACTGGATCGTGCCGTCCGCGGTGCGCGCCGACAGCCACAGCTTGTCCGTGGCGGCCGCGGTGACCCGCACGCAGCGGGCGTCCAGCGCCGAGGTGAGCTCGATCGGGAGGGACGGCCCGCCGAAGGAGGTGGACGTCGGCGTGAGGCAGGTCGCGGTGGGCGAGATGTCACGCCGCACCACCTGGTAGGTGTCGCCCCAGGTGCTGTTGGTCAGCAGCGCCGTGTACGCCACACCGGGCGTGAACCGGCAGTTGAAGGCCGAGCTGTCGCCGGTGGAGCAGACCACGGTGCCCTGCGGGTCCACCACCTGCACCGAGGCGTTCACCCGGTTGGCGGTGTTGGTGTAGTCGAACTGCTCGGCGGTGGAGTGCCGGTCGGCCGGCAGGCCCAGGCAGGCCTGCCGCACGGTCGGGGTGAGCGTGAACTCCGCGCCCCAGCTGCCGTCGTAGGGGCTCTGCGGCCAGGCCAGGCAGCCCGCCGTGGTGCCGGTCCGGTGGACCACCACCTGGTAGGCCTGGCCCGGCGTGCCGGTCAGCACCACGTGGAACGGCGCGGTACCGGTCAGCTTGCAGATCGTCGACGGGTAGCCCTCGTTGCCGCACTGCTTGACGCCGGCGGCGTCGAAGACGGCGGCGGTGGCGTACCCCTCGGTCGTCGGCGGCCGGTTGAGCAGGTAGACACCCGTCCCGGAGGCCGTCGGCAGGGTCAGGCAGTCCGCCCGGCCGCGCGCGCCGAAGGTGCCCGCCGACGGGCCGGAGACCAGTCCGTCGTCCTTGCCGGCGACGCAGCCCCGGGTCTCGCTGTCCGAGCGGAACACCAGGCCGAACGCCGGGCTCTCGGCCTTGTTGGCGTCGAGCACCCAGGTGTAGGTGCCGGCGGCCAGGTCGCAGCCGACGCCCTGGATGCAGGCGCCGAAGAGCCGGACGCCGTCGGCCGTGTACAGCTCACCGGACAGGGTGGTGTCGTCCGCCGTGATCGGCGCGAAGGAGTACTTGCCGGCCGTGGTGACGTGCAGGAGGCGGCAGCGCGCCGTCGAGCCGAGGTCCGGGACGGACCCGAACGCCTGCGGCTCGATCGTCGGGCAGCCCTCGGGCGGGGCCAGTCGCTCCACGGCGAGGTTGTAGGCCACCGAGTCGCCCGGGGTGCGCTGCACCAGCACCCGGAACGGTGCCGGGCCGACGAGCTTGCAGGCGATCGTGTCACCGAAGTAGTGCGGGCACAGCTCGGTCCCGTTGGCGTCGAAGACCTGCTCGTTGGGCAGACCGGAGACGTACGTCCGCAGCGCGTCGCCGGCGGCGAGGTCCAGCGTGTAGCAGTCACCCGCGGAGCCCTGGGGCAGCGTGCGGGCGAAGGTGTTGCGCGTGCCCAGCCGGCGGTCGGCGGCGGTCACCGCGGTGCAGGCGGTGCCGGAGAGCAGCGGGAGGTAGGACAGCGAGACGCCGTTGGCGCGGAAGTCGCTGTTGCGGACCGTCAGCGTGTAGGTGCCCGCCTGGGTGGTGGCGCAGCGCAGCGCGCTGTAGAGGTTGTCGCAGCTGACGGTGGTGCCGTCCGGGGCGGTCAGCTGCGGGTAGACCGCCGAGTAGACCGCGACGGCCTGGACGAAGACCACGTCCTTGGGCTGCGCCAGCGTGAAGGTGACGGTGGCCGTCTTGTCCGGGTCGATCGCGCAGGTGGCGACCGTGCCGGGAGTCAGCGAGGCCGGACAGGGACCGGTCGGGTCGGCCGTCTTCAGCTGCTGGACGGCGTTGTCGTGCGCGGCCTTGGGGTCGGTGGCCTTGGGGTCCGACGTCTTCGGGTCCGACGTCTTCGGGTCTCCGGCCTTCGGGGCCGGGGCCGGCGGGCCGGCGGTGGGCGCCGGCTCCTGGGTGGTGCCCGGGCTCTGCCCGGTGGGCTCGCCCGACGTACTCGTCGGCTCGCTCGTCGGCGCGGCCGCCGGCTCGCTCGCGGACGAGGTGGCCGCGGGCGGGTTCACCGCGGCGGCGGCCGGGTTGATCTGGCCCATCAGTGTGGCCAGCACGGCGAACAGCAGGACGGCCGGCGCGGTGGTGACCGCCCGTATCCGTCGGTGTCGCACACGTCTGCCTGACGGCAGCATGCTCATCTCTTCCCCCATCTCAGGACGTACCTGACTGACTTCCATGGACCGCTGCGGGAGCCCAGCGCAGCCGGGAGTCTAGCGAGGCGGACCGACATCGTGATCATGGGCTCCGGCAGGGACGAGGGTGCCACGGGCGGCCCGCCCGCGCGACGGGAATAATTCGGTCGGGATCGCCTGACGCCCCGTCCGCCCGCCACTCCCGTGAGCCGTCGAAACGCCCCCGGGCCGGGCACCGCGACGGCGCGGTGCCCGGCCCGGGGAGCGGTCAGGCGGTGGTGGTTCGGGGCGTTCTCGTTCAGTGGCGGGGTGAGCGGAGCCGGCGGGCGAGGAGGACGGCGCCCGCGCCGACGCCGACCAGCGCCAGGGCGAGACCGGCCTGTCGGCGCAGGGCCGGCCCGGCGCCCGTGTCGGGCAGCGGGCCCGGCGAGGGTGACCCCGACGAGGTGGGGGAGGGGGCGGGTGTGGGGGACGGCGTGGGGGTGGGCGTCGGGGTGGGTGTGGGCGTCGGGGTCGGGGTGGGGGAGCTGGTCGGACTGGGGCTCGGTGACGGGCTCGGTGACGGCGACGGGGAGGGGCTCGGACTCGGGGAGGGGCTCGGACTCGGGCTCGGGGACGCGCCCGTGCAGGTCACCGAGACCTCGCCGAGCCGGACGAAGGTCACCTTGCCCTGGTAGACCTGCTGGCCGGCCAGGTTGTTGAGGGTGCCGGACACGTCGATGTCGAGCCACGCCTCGGCGGTGTACTGGGCGGCCTGGGCCGCCGGGTCCTGGTGGCGGGTGACGGTGACGTCCAGGGTGCTGGCACCCACGGTCGGCACGCCCAGGTCGGTCCCGGTGATCTGCAGTTGGGTGGTGCCTGGCCCGACCGGCCGGCCGAGGACGGTGATCTGGTCACCGGCCGTGCGGTTGTAGGCGAGCGCCAGCGGACCGACCGGCGGGGGCACGCACTCGGCGTAGGAGTCGAGCGTGGCCACCTGCCCGGCCTCGACCGGGCCGAAGTGCACCAGCCGGTTGGAGTTGAAGAAGACGGTGAGGTCGGTGAGTTGGGCCTGCGCGTAGTACTTGGCGGGATCGGTGGCGGTCCGGGTGGTCTGGGTGGCGATGCTGATCCGCGACAGCATGCCGTCCGGGTCACTGCTGAAGTCGGCCGTGTCGGAGTCGGGCACCGTGGTGGACGTGGCCGTCCCGTAGACGCCGTGGTACGCCGTCATCCCGATCGCAGGCACGTCCTGATCGGTGAGCTGGACCAGGGTGGCGCTGGCGAGGTCGCCCGGTGCGGCCGCGGCGGTGCCGCCGGTGGGGAGAAGCAGGAGGCCGGCCGAAGCGGCCCCGGCGGTGGCGAGGACAGCGGTTGCGGCACGCACCCGGGGTGCGCGGTTCTTGACGGTCATCACCCACGCATAACAGGGCAAACCCCCAACGGGTTCGGGGGCGCGCCCGAAGTTGCGCCGTCCGGTCCCGCGGCGGCCGTCCGGTGACCCGTCACCCGGTGTCGGCGGTACGTCCCGGGCCCGTGCTACAGGTCGAGCCAGCTGGCCAGGCCGGACATTTACTACCGCTGACCAATCGCGGGGAGAATCAGCGTGCGAGCGTGTCGAGCCGGAAACGCCGTCCACTCGGAGGTCTTGAGTCGCACCAGGACCCTTCTTGACCCACACCAGTTGAAGGTCGGGTCCGCTGCTTGAGATCCGGTGGAACTCGCCCGTGCCGGGGGAGGGCATTCCCCTCCCGGCACGGGCTCGGTGAACAGGCAGGCCTCAGACTGCGGGGTTGACGGTGAGGGTCCACCGCTGGTTCGGAGTGCCGAGGCAGGACCAGATGCCCAGACCGGTCCCGTTGGCGGTGATCCAACCGGGGATCTCCAGGCAGCGGTCTACGGCCGGGTTGTACAGCGAACCGTCGGCACGCAGCGCCCACTGTTGGCCGCGTGCCCCGACGCACTCGGACATCGCGACCGGGGAACCGTTTCCGGCACCGCTCTCGGGAGCCGTGAGGCAGGCGGAGCCGGCACGCAGGGTGCCGTCCGACGCGAAGTTTAGCTTCTGGCTCACCCCGGCCCAGCAGTCCCAGATAGCAGGTCGGCGGCCGTCGGCAACCGGTCCCATGCTGTCGACACACTTCCCGCCGTCGTACGCTGAGCGGACGTGATAGCCGACAGGTCGGTTGGGAACACCCAGGTTGACGGGTGCGGAGAAGCGCGGGAGCCCGTTTACCGCAGCCGCCCCGGCATGTGCCGTCAAGGCGCCATCGGCAGCCACCACGAACAGGTCTGGGTGGCCGTCGCCATTGACGTCGCCGGGTGAGTCGACCTTCGGGAAGGCAGTTGCGCTAAGGCCCAGTGGGAGCACCGCCTGTGTGGCAGCGCGCTCGGCCGGGATCCCGGTGTCCCACTTCTGGCCGGGCACGTTCTCACACGTTCGGATGGCCAGGTAGCCGCCCTCACCCGTCGCACCGCCCTCGACCGCGAGGCAACGGTCCGCTGTGGGATTGCGCAGCGAGCCGGCAACCGTCCCGGGTACCCACTGCTGGTTGACGCCGTTGTTGCAGTCCCAGAGCACCACCTTGGTGTCGTTGTCCTTGGCGCCGAACGGGATGTCCACACACTTGCCGAGGACATGCAGCGAACCGTCGGTTCCGAGGGTGAACTGCTGGTTGCCCGCTGCGGAGTTGCAGGTCCAGTTGAGGACGCTGGTGCCGTTGGCGGTCGAGCCGTGGTCGATGTCCGCGCACAGGCCAGTCAGTCCGGAAGACAGTTGCCGATGGACAGGCGCGGCGAGCGTCGCGGTGGGAACGCCCTGGGCGTTCAGCGACAACGGGTAGGTATGGATCGCGCCGGTGAGGTCGTCCCGCGCCCACAGGGTCGGGAGGCCGTCTACAGAGCCGGGGGCGAGCAGCGTCATGCCGGACCAGTCGCCGGTACCCAGGTCGGTCCCGGCGCCGAGCAGGCACCCGCCGAGCGGGGTACCCGGGTAGTAGCGCAGCCTGCCGTTCTCCACGGTGATCAGGCCAGGACGTTTCGCGATGTTGCCGTTGGGCGCCGTGGCAACCATCTGGGTCAGGTGGTTCCAGGTCCCGTCGATGCCCCGTGCACAGGCCGGCGACGTGCCGATCGGGGAGATCGCGCGGCGGCTGAAGTGGCCTGCGGTGCCGGGCGGTACCTGGGTGGAGTCGTTGAAGTACGCGTAGAGTTCGTGGCTGCCCTTGTTGTAGACGATGAGGTCGTCCTGGCTCCCTTCACTCAGCGAACCCCGGTGTGCCACCAGGTAGTTGTTCCAGCTGTCGTGCTCGGGGCTCTGATCCTTGGTGGAGGCCAGCCCCGGCTCTGCGGTGAAGTCGCTGTTACCGGGAACCAGCGTCAGGGTTCCGTCGGAGGCCGGGCTCAGGAAGTCCGGCGTACCGTCGGAGGTCAGGTCACCGGGGATCACCTTGGTGGCCGGGTTCCACGGTGCATAGAAGTCGTACCGGGCGGCCTGCGGCTGGGTGTTGCCCGCGCCGTCGATGGCACGGACGAACAGGGTGTGAACGCCCCAATCGTCCCGGTTGAGGTTGACCGGGATGTCCGCGAGAGCGGTTCCGTTGCTGTCGGGCTCCGCCATCAGGGTGTTTGCGCCGACCGGTGGAATGTTGTCGTCGAGCGCGTACTGGAAGGCACGGACACCACTCTTGATACACGACCCGCGGGTGCAGCCGCCCGGGGTGGGGTCGTTGCTGCTGACCCTGAGTGCGATGCGCTGGTCACCCGCGTGGGCGGTCGGGGTGAGCCCGCTTCCGAGCGGTGGGAAGGCTGTCGACATCTCGAACTCGGCGAGCGACGGCGGGGTGAGGTCGACGTTGAAGTAGCAGTAAGCCGATCCCGGCCCCTCCAGCAGGCCGTCGGTCGCCCAGGCGTTCCACCCGTACTGGTGGCCGTCCGAGACGCGGCTGCCGATGTTCGCGCGCGCCCAGGCTGAGGGTCCGATCGGCTGGCTTGCCTGCCAGCTCGTGTCCGCCGGGTTTCCGTTGGCATCGGCGGTCTTGTTGTCCCAGACGTGGAAGCCGACGACCAGGTTGGTGTTCGGCATCGGCGTCGAGGCGTACGCGTTGAGGGTGATGTTGGAGGTGTCGCCGGCCATCGTGGTCATACCGATCCAGCCCGGCTGTCCTCCGCCGCACGCAGCCCCGTTGGGATTCTGCGAGTCGGGGTTGGTGTAGTTCGCGTCCGGCTGGTTCGGGGGAAGGTCGTACGTCGCCTGAACGTACGGGTTGGTGTTGAACCGCATGAACCCCAGGTTGCCCGCGTTCTTGCTCTCGTTCCCGAACAGGCCGACCGTCCAACGCGGGATCTGCAGCTGGGCGACAGTGCGCAGGGCGCCTGTGACATCGAACTCCACCGGGCGCCAGCCACAGCCGAAGTACGCGCTCTTGGGCGTCTGAGTGCTGAAGGTCTGTTCGACATTCTGCGGCTGGTGGTTCCAGTCGGTGCCGTCGCTGATTCCTTCGCGCATCCACTTCGCCGTCACCGGCGCGGTCGCGTCGCAGTTGTTGTTGGCGGCGTACGTCTCGGTCAGGTAGAGCTTGGCCTCGTTGACGACCATGCGGTTGTTCATCGCGCTGGTATTGAACTCGTAGTACGAGCGCTCCAGACCGAAGCAGTAATCGAGCTGGTACTTCTGGTAGCCGACGCCCTGACCATTGGTCTGCGGCACGTCGTACTGTGGGATGTTCGCGCAGCCCTCCATGACTTGTGCGAAGTGATTGGTGCCCATCGGCCCGGTGGGCGTCCACGAGGGGTCGATGTACAGGGGCCAGGTGGTGCCGCTACCGCCTAGCAGGTCGGCGTCGGGGGTGAGGGTGACCGTACCTGGCTCAGCCTTGACGGCGATCGACCGTACCGTGGCTCCATTGCCCGGCCCCGCCGACGACGAGGTGGGCGTGTCGGTCGCCGCGGAGTGGGCCGCAGCCTCGGCGGCGTCATCCAGGGCCGACACGGGAGCGGCCTTCGATGCCGCCCCGAGGACGACCCCCGCCGCGTTCGCCGCAGGGGCGGAGGAGGAGACGGGCGCCGTCGAGGAGTCCCACATCACCGGAGTGGGAGCCGTGAAGACCTTGGTGCCGTCGCCGTCCTTGGCGGCCAGGTTGCCCGCACTGTCGGCCTCGACCGTGAGGCCCGTGGCCGAGGTACCAAGCCGCAGCGCCTTCAGCTCGGGGCTGGCGGCGGCCCTGACATCGCGGACGACCAGGACCTCGCGAACCCCGCCCTGGTCACTGACCGTTACGTCGAGGTCCACTCCGGGCAGCACGTTCGTGTACCGTGCACCGGCCCCGGTCACCACCGGTCCGGGCAAGTCGAACGGAAGGGAGAGCGCGAGACTGCGGCCCTTCTTGTCAGTGAGAGTGGTCAGTGGCCCCCTGCCGCCACCGGACAGGGTCACTCCGGACGGAGTCGCCTTCGGCGACCAGCTGCCGTCGGCGTTCCTGGCCAATCCGGCGTCCACCGGCATCCAGGCGTCACCCTTCCTGACCCGGGCCGACTGCAGGTGGTTCGTCAGAGTGATCCGGCCGTCCGGTTCGGCGACGGTGAGTGAACTCTCGGTGGTGAGTTCATCGATGATTACGGACGTTCCGGTGGCCTTGGCCTTGAGCCGAGCAGTCTGGACAGGCCCTCCGGGATTGGGGGCGGGAAGTGTCCCGGGGAGTGTCGCCTGCCCGGGCTTCACGGCGAACGGACGGTCATCGGCGTAGGCCGGTACCACGTTGATGCTTCCGAGAAGAATTCCACCAAGCGCGGACATTACGACCAGACGAGTCATCATGTTGCATGTCCGAATTCTATGGAATCGGATGGGTTTCCCCACGTACTATCCCTTTCGGAGAGATCTGAGCTGTCGTCAGCAAATTGCGTGCGCGAGGTCACATGGCGACTCTTCAGGCAGGTCAGAGGCTTGATGCCACTGGATTGACGCCAAGTCACCGGTCGGCGGGAGAATCGTTCGGACCGACTGGGCACCGGGCAGGCTATTGCGCGGTTCGCATGCCTGGCAATACGGTTCCGGCGGCCACGGCTCCGTGGCCGCCGAAGCCGTCGATTGTCGCGGCTCGTTCAAGAACTGTTCTTCTGTGGGGGTTGGCAGTGCGCACTCGATTGCGCTGGTTCGTGTCCGCCGCCGGTGGGGGCCGTCAACGAAAGAGGGTGGCCTCGCTCGCCGCCCTGACCGTGGCGATGTCCCTCATGGCTCCAATGGCAGGCGCCGAAATCGTCGGCGGCCACCGGAACAACGATCCCGGGCGGTCGGAACAGCCGCTGCCCACCCTGCCCCGGGTATCGGGGAGCAACGCCGACGGGCCAGGTCGTCCGTCGGAGCCCGCGCAGCCGGGTGCCCGGAACCTGGCGGCCTACAAGCCCTCCCCGGCACAATGGCCCGGCGAAGCCTCGGCCACGGTCCTGCTGGGTGCTGCCGAGCAGGACCGCACCCGGGCTGTCTCGCCGCGCTCAGCCGAGGCGCCGGACAAGGTTCGCGCCGGCTCCACGCCGGTCCTCATCGGCCCCGCCGCGGCCGGCGAGCGGCCGGACGCTGCCGCCAGTACGCCGTCCTCGATCGACGTGAAGATCGCCGATCGGGCGAAGGCCCAGGCGGCCGGCGTCGACGGCCTGCTGGTCGGCCTCGCCCGCAGCGACGGCCGCACCGAGGCGGGCAACGTCTCGGTGAGTCTGGACTACGGTTCGGTTGCCCAGGCCTACGGTGGCGGCTGGTCGTCCCGGCTGCGCCTGGTGGCCATGCCGCCCTGTGCCCTCACGACGCCGGAGGTCGCCGCCTGCCGGACCCAGACACCCGTCGAGTACACCAACGACCCGACCTCCCGGAAGATCACCGGAACAGTGGTCCTGTCGCTCTCCGACTCGGAAAGAGGTGCCGGACGCGCGGCTGCCAGAAGCACGACGTCGTTCGCGGCACCGTCATCGGGCCAAGCCTCACCGTCCTCATCGCCGGTGGTGCTCGCGGCGGTATCCGGCCCGGAAGGGTCGCAGGGGTCGTACAACGCGACCTCCCTGTCCTCGTCCGGAGCCTGGGCGCAGAGCGGGTCGGGGGCGTTCACCTACGGCTATCCGATCTCCATGCCCCCGTCGCTGGCAGGTCCCGTCCCCCAGGTGGGCCTGTCGTACAACTCACAGGCCGTCGACGGACAGACCTCCGCACGCAACTCCCAAGCCTCCTGGATCGGTGACGGCTGGTCGTACAGCCCGGGCTTCGTGGAGCGCTCGTACAAGGCGTGCAGGAACGCCGGCGTCGAAGACTCCGCAGACCAATGCTGGGCGGGTTGGAACGCCACGCTGGCTCTCGGCTCGCGCACCGGTGAACTGGTCCGCGACGCCAACGGCGTCTACCACCTGCAGAGTGATGACGGTACCAAGGTCGAGCGTCTCACCGGAGCCTCGAACGGCCTGTGGCAGGGCGAGTACTTCAAGGTCACCACGGCCGACGGCACCGCCTACTACTTCGGCCTGAACCATGCGCCCGGGACCACCACTGACAACCCGACCAACAGCGCGTGGGGCGTGCCCGTCTACCACCCCAACAACGGTGACCCGTGTTACAACGCCGCCAAGGGGAAGAGCTCGCTGTGCGACCCCAACCAGGTCGGCTACCGGTTCAACCTCGACTTCGTGGTCGACCCGAACGGCAACCTGCAGCGGTTCGACTGGGCCACCGAGACCAACCACTACAACCGGGGCTACGGGCAGGCTATCCAGGGCGGTGGCACCGGCCAGCTGACGCCGTATACCCGAGGCGGGACCCTCAGCAAGGTCTCCTACGGCTACAAGCTCGATGACGCCGTGGCCGGCCGTGAACCCTCGGCCCGGGCCGTCTTCGACACCGCCGAACGGTGCGTCGTCTCCGACGCCACCTGCAAGTCCGAGAACCTCAACGCGGCCACGGCGACCAACTGGCCGGACGTGCCGTACGACCTGGCCTGCCAGTCGAACTGGGCGACCAGCGGCAGCGGATCCAGCGTCTGCAAGATCGGCTCTCCGACCTTCTGGTCCACCAAGCGCCTTTCGAAGATCACCACCGAGGTGCGCACCGCCTCCGGTTGGCGCGGCGTCGACCGTTACGAGTTGAAGCACCTCTTCTCCGATGCCGGCGGCACGATCGACCCGGTCACCGGTGCCTCGGGCGACCCGAAGAACGCGGGCGCGGTGCAGTCCGTGATGTGGTTCTCCGAAGTGAAGCACACCGGCCTGGACGGCACCGCGGGCGGCAGCGGCGAGGCCCCCCTGGACCCGGTGGTCTTCACCGGCAAGGAGTTCGACAACCGCGTCGACGGGCCCAATCCGGCGGCTGCCGCGCTGTACCGGCCGCGAATCACCGGTATCCAGACCGAGAGCGGCGCGTACATCGCGGTCACCTACCGCGACCCCGAATGCTCCCGCGTCCGCGGTGCCATGCCGGCCTCCGCCGCGGACAACACCAAGGCGTGCTTCCCCGTCTACTGGAACACCCCCGGTGCCGCGGAGCCGACCGCGGACTGGTTCAACAAGACCCTGGTTTCCAAGGTCACCGTCAATGACATCACCAATGCCGCTTCTCCGGCCCAGGTCGTCGAGTACGCCTACAGCACCGCCGCCTGGCACCGGGACGACTCGGACCTGACGGACGACCAATACCGCACCTGGAACGACTTCCGCGGTTTTCGTACGGTGACCACCACCTCCGGTACGGCGCCGGATCCGACCACCAAGAGCGTCACCACCTACCTGCAGGGTATGGACGGTGACTACACCTCCGTCACCACCACCCGGCCCGCTGCCGACATCAGGAACTCGCTGGGCGAGCGGATACCCGACAGCCCGTGGCTCGCCGGCATGCCGCTGGAGAGCTCCACCTACACCAGGGCCGACGGCGGAACGGTGATCGCCAAGGCGCTGCCGGACGTCCCCACCACGGTGGAGACCGCGAAGCGGCCCCGCACCGCCTGGACATCCAAGAAGTCCGCCCCCGGGCAGGCCCCTCCCACGCTCTCCGTCCTGCCCGACCTGGTCGCCCGTAAGGCGCGGACCACCGGCAGCCGCAGCATGTCGCTGCTCTCCGACGGGGTGACCTGGCGGACCACCCGGACCACCACCGAGTTCGACGACCTGGGCCGCCCCTGGAGGGTCAACGACAAGGGTGACGTCACCGTCCCCGCCCAGGAGACCTGTACCACCACCACCTATGCACCGGCGCCTGCTGCCAGCCCGACCATGATTCTGGCCCCGAGCGAGATCGTGAGTGTCGCCGGACCGTGCGCCGTCGCCACCAGCACCAACACGCTCAGCCACAAGCGCTTCGTCTATGACGGCAACAGCAGCGTCACCAACCCGGGTGAGTACGGACGTCTCGGACAGAACGGCAGCACGCTGGGCCTGGTCACCGCCACCCAGGCGGTCAAGTCCTACGACGGATCCGGGCAGCCGGTCTTCCAGACCCTCGAAGCCGAGAGCATCGACGCATACGGCCGGGTGACCAGCCGACTGGACACCGCCGGCAAGCTCACCAGCACCAGCTACACCCCGGCCGTCGGCATCCTGCCGACCGAGGTGTCCACGATCAACCCGCTCGGGTGGACTGCGAAGAGCACTCTCTCCCCATCCCGCGGACTGGTCACCCGAGCTGTCGATGTCAACGGCCGGACCACCGACTCCACCTACGACCCGCTCGGCCGACTCACCCAGGTCTGGCTACCCGGCCGCAACAAGGACGACGGCAAGAGTCCGGACCGGAAGTTCGAGTACGCGATCTACGGCACCGGTACCAAGCCGAACGCCTCCAACGTCACGACCCGGACGCTCCGGGAGAATGAGACCTACGACGTCGCCGTCACCATCTACGACGGACTCCTGCGTCCCCGCCAGAGCCAGACGACACCGGCCGACGACAGCAAGGGACGACTGGTCTCGTCCACCCGCTACGACAGCCACGGCTGGCCGGTCATCAGTATCCCGACCTGGTCCGACCCGACCACCGCGCCGAACTCCACCCCCTTCCTGGAGACCGAGAACACCCTTCCGGCCGAGTACGTCACCGTCTACGACGGCCTGGGACGCCCGGTCGCGCAGCAGCAGTACTCCAAGGCGAGCCTGCTGTGGCAGTCCACCGTGGCGTATCCAGGCGCGGACCGGACCGACCGGACCCCGCCGCAGGGCGCCTCGCCCAGCACCGTCTACACCGATGCCATCGGGCAGACCACGTCCTCGGTGATCCACGCCGGGGGCACGATCGGTGACGTCACCACCGGCTACACCTACGAGCGCGGTGGCCAGGTCGCCACGGTGAAGGACAATGCCGGCAACACCTGGTCCTACACGTACGACCTCCACGGCCGACTGATATCGAAGACCGACCCCGACAGCGGCACGGCCACCACCGGCTACGACGACCTGGGCCGGCCGGCGACCGTCACGGACGGACGGGGTGAGTCCCTCTCCTTCACCTACGACGATCTCGGCCGACAGACCGCCAAGTACAGCGGCACCAGTACCACCGACCCCTCCAAGCTGCTGACCTCGGTCGAGTACGACTCGCTGGCGAAGGGCTACGTCACCTCCGCCACCCGTTATGACGGCGGAGCGTCCGGCAACAAGTACATCCAGAAGGTCAACGGGTACAACACGGCCTACCAGCCGACCAGTTCGACCACCACAATTCCTGCCTCCGAGGGCAAGCTCGCGGGCGACTACACGATCGCCTCCACCTACACCGACAACGTGGGCCTGCTCGCGGCCACTCAGTACAACGGCGACGGGGGCCTGCCCACGGAGAAGGTGGGTTACGGCTACAACCTCCAGGGGCTGCTCTACCAGACCGGCACCGACAACGACACGTTGCTGGCGCTGGCCAACTACAACCCGCGGGGCCAGCTGCTCCGCTCCACCTACGGCAGTCGCGGGGAGCTCCTGCGCACCTCCCAGGTCTACGACGACGCCACCGGACGACTGACCAACCACCGGGTCGCCCTGCAAGAGAGCTCCGCCAACCCCATCTCCGACAGCACCTTCGGGTACGACCAGGCGGGCAACCTCACCAACGTCTCCGAACTGCAATCCTCCGGAGGGCCG
Organism: Kitasatospora sp. NPDC059327; assembly: GCF_042752535.1. NCBI lineage: Bacteria > Bacillati > Actinomycetota > Actinomycetes > Kitasatosporales > Streptomycetaceae > Kitasatospora > Kitasatospora sp. NPDC059327. Next base: position 68,979 of record NZ_JBHYYB010000023.1, read on the forward strand.
GACCAGGCCTACGACACCCAGTGCTTCCGCTATGACGGCCTGAACCGCCTCGTCGAAGCCTGGACGGACACCTGGGGCGTCACCAAAGCGGGGGCCGGCCAGACCTCCCGATGCAACAACGACGACCCCAACCCGGTCAGCATCGGCGGGCCCGCCCCCTACTGGCAGAACTGGCAGTACAACACCCTCGGGGACCGCACGCAGCACGTCCGGCGTGACGTGGGCGGTGACACCTCCCGGGATGTCGTCCAGACCAGCAGCTACCCCGGTGACGGCCGCACCGCAGCGCCCAAGGCCAACACGGTCACCGCCGTCACCACCGCCACCGGCACCGCGACCAACAAGTTGGTCTCCGCGATCCCGACCGGGGGCACCCCGCTGTGCCTCGACGTCCAGGGCAACCGGACCGTCAACGGCACTGCCATCCTCTCGTTCACGTGCAACGAGGGCGGCGGCCAGAGGTGGACCAAGAGCGCCGACGGCACTGTTCGCTCGCTCGGCAAGTGCCTGCGCCCGGTGAACGGCGGCAGCACCAGCGGGATCTCACTCGAACTGTGGACATGTGACGGCAGCGCCGGCCAGAAGTGGCAGCAGGGTGCCAACGGCGCCCTCGTCCACGCCTCCACCGGACTCTGCGTCGACGTTCCTTGGGCCAGCAGCACGCCGGGGACCCGAGTGACCCTCTGGGAGTGCAGCCAGGGCGTCAACCAGCAGTGGCCCGCAGCGGTGAACGCGCCTACCGGACCGTCGTACACCTCCACGCTCACTCCGCAGTACGACAACGCCGGCAACACCGTCTCGCGGTCCGCCGGCAGCATCGGCACGATCGCTTCCGGCATCGCCACCGGCTCGGCCACCCCGTTGTGCCTGGACGACGACCACGGCTGGAGCACCGACGGCACCGCCATCTTCTCGTTCACCTGTAACGAGGGCGATGGCCAGAAGTGGACCCTCGGCACGGACGGCCGACTGAAGGTCGTCGGCAAGTGCGTCCGACCGGTCGGCGGTGTCGCCGAGCGGGACCGCCGACTGGAGCTGTGGACCTGTGATGGCAGTGCCGCCCAGGAATGGCGGCCCGGCCCGAACGAGTCGCTGGTCAACGTGGCCTCCGGCCTCTGCGTCGACGTCCCGTACTCCAGCACGACTCCGGGCACCCGGGTCGCGCTGTGGGACTGCAACCAGGGCACCAACCAGAAGTGGACCTCGGCCGGTGGCTCGCCCTCGACCGGTGCCACCCAGTCCTTCACCTACAACGCCGAAGGCCTCACGGCCACTGTCACCACCCCGAGCGCCGGAGTCACCCGGACGTCGAGCTACCTGTACGACGCCGGCGGCAACCTGCTCATCCAGCGTGGGCCCGACGGTACCGTTCTCTACCTCTTCGGCGGTTCCGAACAGCTCACGCTCGACAAGACCGGTACCACCGTCTCCGGCCGGCGCTACTACTCCAACCCCGACGGCACCGTCATCATCCGCGCCACCGGTGGTGGGCTGACCTTCCAGCCGACCAACCCCCAGGGCACGGCGAGTCTTCAGGTCGACGGAACCACACGTGCCATCACCAGGCGAGCGTTCGACCCGTACGGCAACCCCCGCGGTCCCGTTCCCACCGCCTGGGCCGACAATCTCGGCTACCTCGGAAAGCCGGCCGACGCCACCAGCGGGCTCAATCTGCTCGGCGTCCGCAACTACGACCCCGTCATCGGCCGCTTCCTCACCGTCGACCCGATCTTCCAGGCCGGCGACCCCAACCAGATGGGTGGCTACACCTACGGGGCCAACAACCCCACGTCCGGCAGTGACCCGATGGGGTACAGCTGGATCAGCACCGTCACGAACATCATCAACAAGGTCATCGACGATCCCAAGGGCGCGGCCAACGCCGCTGGGAGCTACGCCGGCGGAATCATCGACTCGTACGTCGGTGACGCCTGGGTGGCGACTGTCAACACCGGGATGACCCTCTATGACGGCGCCCGCAACATGGGCTGCCTCGCCAATCCGTTCGGCTGCACGGCGTACCAGCACGAGAAGTACACCAACGACGCACCGATCGCGACCGTCTTCAACATCGACCCCAACTCCGGCGCCTACCAGGCCGGCCGCCTCACTGGGGATGTCGTGGGCATAGCCGTCGGCGTCGGCGGCATCATGAAGGGCGCGATCAAGGGCTTCCGAGCGCTGCGGAGCATCATCAAGGAATGGCGCTCCGTCGCTAAAGCCGCAGACGACGTCCCCATCCACACCCCTGCCAACCCCGCCCCTACCAGCCCTGTCAAGCCAACCAAGCCGGCCAGTCCCGGCACGGGCACCTCCACCCCCAAGGGGGGGAGCACCACTGGCAGCGGCGCCAAGGGAGGCCCGTCCAATGGTTCGGGAAGCCCCATACCTGGTGTCCAGGTTCCCAAACGGGCGGTTGTCAGCCCCAAAACCGTCTACCGGTCGGACATGCGACACCCTTCCGAGATCTTCAGCTCGGGATTCAAGCCTCGTCCCGAGGGGAGCAACACGGACCTCGTCGACTACCACCTCTACAACACGGCCTCGCCGTGGGTAGGGACGTCCACCAGCGAGTACGAAGCCAGCATGTTCCCGCAGGGTGGTAAGGGCGCGGCCCGCTGGGTCTACGAGATAGCTAGCCCAGGCACAGGGATTTCTATGAATCGGGCCTTGTCCCTCGCCGTTCGCCTCAGATACGGATTCGGCTCTGAGCGTGAGGTCATCTTCTCGGAGATCGACCCGAGTACCATCGTGCGTGCCGTGCGCTGGAAACCTGGACAGAAGCTGCACGAGGTGATAGAGAATCCGGACTACAGGGGGCCGCAGTGAGAGAGAACGTCACCGCACAGGTCGGCGGGAGGCCAGAGGATTGGACAGTTGATGCATCAGTAGGGCCCCCGTGGTCCCTCGTCATCACAGCCCCGTCGGGCGAGCGGTTCGAGGGTGCTGGGATCGACCTCTTTCAGGCGCTGAGGGCTGCCAGGCTTCCGCTTGACGAGCGTGGGATTCTGCTGTGCTGCAACGGGGCGCGGATCAACGCCCACCCATCAGGTCTGACTAGTAGTCAAGGAGGCGACATGGTCTACCTGAACCACCGCTGGCGACCCGCAGGCCGGCGGGACCTGCGGTACGTTTTCGGCCCCGCTCCGGCCCGGAAGATCGCCACTGTGGCCGAGCAGGACCAGTTCTGGGAGGAGTTCGCGGACACCACGAGGATCTCCTGGACGATTTACCTGAATCCTGTTCGGTGGCTCTATCTCGTCGCCCAGTCCGTGAGGGATCGGAAGTGACAGCCTGACCGCAGATCTTTCGGGGCGCCGCGTGAATTCACGTGGCGCCCCGACTCTTCGTCCTGTGATTTATCATCGGCCCGCGCGATGGCGTGCTTTCTCGCTACGACCCTCTATGGCTTCAGATTCTTGGTGCGGATGGATCGAGGTACGGCGGACCGACCCCTCTTTGTGCGGCGCCAGCTCGGTTCTGGTCGCGGTCGCTGACCACTATGGTGCCAACCTGCGCGCAGTGGAAAGTCCGTCAAACAGTGGCATTATGTAAATGGGTGAAGTGGTGGGGGAGAGGATACGTCATCAGGTTGGATATAAAGAGCTCGTCGAAGATGAGTTGGCCATTGCCAGCGCTCGTTGCGCACGAGCTCCTAGCTAGCGGAAAGTAGATAACCGAATGGGTGAGTGTCTTCCCGGGGTGCTACAGTGCGTGGCGAGGGATCGTCAATCAGGCGTTGCAGCGGCAGGAAACCATAATCGACGGGGCCTGGCCGGTGTGCGGTGGTGGTCCCCTCCTCATGGCTTTCACCATTGACGATCCCGCCAGGTGTGTCGCCCCGGAGGAGTGGATTGCCGGGCAGGGTCACTGCTGGGAGTGGTACGGGAAATGCCAATCCTTCGATTACTACAACAATTCACTGATTCCCGAATGGGCTTCAGGGGCGACTGTCTCCGAGTCGCTCGGCCTGTGTGATCCGAGCGAGGTCGCCCGGCTGCTCGCCAAGAACCCAGGGAGCGGCAGCGAACAGCTGGGAGGATCTCGCTGATGGCGCGCCCGTACGACCAAACCCACGATTCCGCTCTGTTTGAACAGCGTAGCTTGCCTTCCACGGAACGGACCTGCCCGCTGTGCGGCCATCTCGGCCTGCGGATCTACTACCATGAGAAGTTGGGGCGGCCGCAACCTTCATGGATCATCTATCTCTGGTGTCCTGCCTGCCACGCCTATAGTTCGGCATTTGCGGGATCTGGTCGCAACCAGGTGACCGAGGATCCGCTCGCCGAGGAATTCGGCGAGCGGATCAAGGAGCTCTTCCGTGATCCGGAAGCCTTGCTCCGCCACCTGGACGGGTACTGGAACCGTGGAAGTCTTCCCCAAGAGATCAGCCGACGACGGAAGTCCGACCGCGGCCGGTGATTCCCGGGACGCCTGGGACCGTGACCAACCTGCCCGCGGTGTCCTATCGGATGAGCAGGGCCTCGCGGAGCGCGGGTTCGCGGAGGTGGGCGAGGAGCTGGGAGTCGTCGTCGAACAGGATCTCTGCGGCGGGGTCGAGGGCCTGATGCAGCATGGCCTGGACGACGTCGGCCATCGGCTGTTCGTTGACGACCAAGGCCCAGTGGGTGGCGGCATCGTGGTCGCCCTTGGCACTGGCGGCGGCCCACTGGGCGACGCAGGCCTTGGTGACGTGGAAGGCGTTCACCCGGCCCTTGGCCAGCAGGCCGCGGTTGAGGTCGAACAGGTCGATGGTGGCCCGGCCCCTGGGGGTGAGCGGGTGGTACTCGCCAACCGCCAGGACCAGGCGCAGGTGTGGTGTCGGGTCCTCGGCCGTGGGGTCGATCAGTAGCGGCTTCCCGTCGAGGTCGAGCGGGAACACGGCCTTCTTGAGGTGGCTGTTGCACAGTGAGCAGGCGAGGACGTGGTTGGTCCAGTCGAAGGTGCGCATCGGGTGTCGGTCGATGGGATCGAAATGGTCGATGTCGGTGCCCTGGTTGTCTCCGCAGTACATGCACCGCTCACGCCCGGCCGCCATGTCCGCGAGGAGGTCCCGAAGCGGCGCGTGCACATTCCGTCTCACCGTGGTGTGTTTCCAGAGCTCTCGCGCCCGTGTCGCGGGCTTGTCGGCGAGCACGATCTCGCAAGTGCACTCCGCCATGCGGGAGTGCGGCGGCTCCGGCAGGGGAAGCCGCCGGATGCGGATCACGCGACGTGCCCGGTCAGGGAGTGCAGGCGCGCGGCGACCTCGTCGACCCGGGCGGACGGTGAGCTGGTCAGGGTGCGCTTCAGCTGCCGGTAGCGCTCCCGCTCCTCCTCGCCGGCCTCGCCGGCCACGATCTTCATCTCCAGTGCGACCAGGAGGGCCCGGGCCTCGTCCGCGCGCTGCGAGTACGGGGTGTCGAGGCCGAAGAGCTCGGAGAGCACCGCGTCGTCACCGCTGCCGAACACCACCCGGTCGTACAGATCCGGTCCGACGACCTCGGGAGCCTCGTCGACGTCCGGGCCGGGCAGGCGGATCAGCCCTGCGGGGTCGGCCGCCTGGCAGATGTACGGGCTGTGGGTGGTGACCAGGAATTGCACCAGCGGGAAGTGCTGCTTGAGCCAGCCCCCGATGCGCTTCTGCCAGGACACGTGCAGGTGCGCGTCGATCTCGTCGATGATCACGACACCGGGAACCGCCACGACGGGATGCCCGCTGTCGCGTTCGACGCGTAGGGCGCCGTAGGTGTCGTGGAGCTGCTTGAGGATGTCGACCACCAGTGCGGCAACCGTGCGGTAGCCGTCGCTCATCTCCCGCAGGGGAAAGGAGCGGCCGCCGTGAGCGACCCACAGACCGTCTGAGTCCACGTTGCCGATGGTGTAGTCGTCGGGCAGGAGTTCGTCGCCGAGGATCTCCAGAGCGATGAGCTTCAGCTCGGCCGCGCCCGGGCGGTTCTCCAGGGACCGCAGGTGCTGCTCGATCAGCCAGCTGACGCCTTCGGCCAGTGAGGCGTCCTCGTGGAACAGGCTGGTCAACCGAGCCACGGCACCCGCCCCGGCCATACGCCGCTGGACCTCCCCGGAACCGCCGACGAGCCGACGGAACGGACCGTAGCCCGCGCAGAACCACCCCACCGGGTTGTCCGCCCACGGCCCGCGCTGGGCAGCCGTCGGCGCCTTCCTGTACGCCACCGTGGTCAGAGCCGGCTGAGCGTGGCGACCGGCCGCGGTCGCGGCTTCCGCCGCGGTCCACTGCAAACCCGCCCAGAACACCCCGGCCGGAGGCCGTCCCGTGGTGAACCTGTCCTCCGTCGCATCGGGCTGCAGGCAGACCTCGGCGACGGCCCGCTCGCGCTCGTCGCTGATCCACGAGTCGAAGCCGGTCACCAGCCCGCGTGCCGCGCTCGGACCGCTGACCGCGAGGGCGACGGCGCGCAGGAGGGTCGACTTGCCGGAGCCGTTGCGGCCGGCCAGCACCGTCCATCCCGCGTAGGAGCCGTCGGGCCGGGTCAGGTCGATATCCACCTCACGGGCGCCGCGGAAGCCGCGTACGTTCCGCACCCGCACGTTCTTGAGGTACATGCCCGCCCGTCCTCCGACCCGATTCCTCCGCCGTGCGGCCCGGTACAGGTCGCTGTGACGACTCTAGCCGTGCCCCTACTTGCGCAGGCGAAGCTCGTCCGGCTGTCCGTCCTCCTTCAGACCGGCGCGGCGGCGATCACGAGTCCGGTCGCAGCTGCTGGGTGCCGGGCACGACAACGTCGTCGTACATCGGTCGGGCCACTCGCGCGCCGCTCGCGCGGTCGGCCCACGATCCCGCACCACGGGCCAGTGAGACCAAATCGGTGATCATCGGATTACTCCGGGTGGTGTCAGTGCCAAAAGGCCCCGGCGGCCCCCTTCGGGGTCGCAGGAGCCGGAGACGGTCCATGGTGAGGTGGCTGGCGGCGATGTCGGTCGGCACGTCCCTGTGCAGCACGGTGGTGCGGAAATCCCGCCGGGGGAGGGGCGACGATATCGATGAACTCGGCCTCTTCCAAGCCGCCACATCGTGGAGTTTCCGGCCCGACTCCTTGCCGCCCATCGCCGACGGAGCGGGACCTCCGCGGTTCGCGCGCTGGAACCGCTCCGTCTTCGGGGAATTCCGACGCTGCGGAAAGGGGAAAGGGTGGGGCCGGAACAGCGTGGACGCTGTGCGCCGGTGCGTCTACCTGACCCAGCGGGTCTCCACGATGCCGCAGGCGTAGGCGGCCGAGTGGGCGGCCCGGTAGTTCCGCGTGGCGAGCCGGGCCCCGAAGACGCTGGTTCCCTCGCCCGCGAAACCGGGGTTGGTGAACAGCCGGAGCTCGTCGGCCAGGTCCTCCCGCAGCACGGAGGAGACCAGGCCGGCGCCACCGAAGCAGACCAGGTCCCCGCCGGCCAGCCTCTTCGCCTGCTCCACGGTGTCGGCCAGCTCGCCGTTGAGCACCGTGGTCCGTGGCCAGTCGAGCCCGGGCCTGCCCGACCGGCTCACAACGAACTTGGGGAGTGCGCCGATGGCCCGGCTGAACTCCCAGTCGGGATTGCCGGGATGCTCCTCCGCCATTCGGCTCCAGTGCCCAAGGTAACCCTCGTCGGCCATGGGCCGACTCAGCAGGATGCCCGAGGCTCCGGTGAGCAGGCCGTTGAAGGCCGCGCGGAGGTCCGCGCTCCACGGCCAGTCGGGGCCCCAATTCCACAACTGCCAGTTGGCGTCCGACAAGCTGCTGTCGACGTAGCCGTCGATGGAGATCTGCATCGCCACAGTAAGGCGGCTCACGATTCTTCCGTCCCCTCGTCATGGTCAGGAGTGTCGGTGGCTCGGAGGCGGTCCCTCAGCCTCTCCCGACGAGTGCCGGCTGGACTCGCCAGGTGCCGCCGGTCCGAGCCGACATGGAGACGATAGGTCGGACGACTGACGCTTTCTCGAGCAAGGCCACTTCCTCGGCCTGTTGAGGAGGAGGGTGGCGCGGGCGATGTCACCGATCCGGCTGGGTCTGAGCGTCACGTGCCTAGTGCCGCGAACGGTTCTCACGACAAGATTGTCCGCGACAACCAGCGGCTTCACGTTGGTCACCCATGGTGCCACGCTCGACGCCACGCGCCACGTGGTGGAGTACTTCGCCCGTCTGCCGGCCGCCCACCGCCGCCGATTGAGGCGATGCGCAGGGTGTCGGGAGCACTCCCTGGTCGGTGCGGCCGGGCCCGCTACTGGGCCGGGCCGGCCAACGTTTCGACGGGCCACGGTGGTTGTCGCGGCTCCGTGCGGGTGAGGCTCGCCAGTTCTTCGGGTGGTTCGGCGCCGTCCCGAACGGACGCGACGTAGGCCTTCGCCTCCTGCGGGCTCAATCGGGGGGCCTGCTTGCGCAGGTGGCCCATCGCGGCCACGACTCCGGCGGAGTGCACGAGCGCGCGAACGGCGGCGGCGAGGGGATCGGGTGGTCTGATGCCCTTGGTCTGCAGGAGGTACTGCTCCTCCCAGTCCTCGTCCGACCACCAGGCGTCGGGGACGTGGTGGATGCTCCCGTCGTGCCGGTCCACCAGGTAGTGGCTGCCGCTGCCGACCGGGCGGTCGCGCACGTCACGGGAGCGGGCATGCTCCGCTGTGTTCCAGAAGACGAGCCAGCCGACCGTGTGTTCCTCCACGGCGCAGACGGCCCACTCGGGGGGCGGGCCCTCCCAGGGCCACGTCAGCCGCTCGTCGGCCAGGAGGGACTCGACCAGCTCGACGGCGCGTTCCTTGGAGATCACGCCTTCATCTTTCACCGCGGGTCAACCGGGTTCTCGGCGGCAGGCCCTGCTCTGGTCGGGCAGGGCCTGGACTCGGCGCTCAGGCGGTGAAGTGGGGGGATCCGGCTTCGATGGCCTTGACGAAGGCGCTCCACTCGGCCTGGTCGAAGGCGAGGTGGGGGCGGGTGAGGTCCTTGTCGTCGCCGAGCCAGACGTCGCCGTTGGGGAAGCGGGCGATGATCACGCAGTCGCCGTTGTCGTCTGCCGAGAACGGGGACTTGGTCCAGTCGGCGTCGGCGGGGTTGTGGTCGTACGGGTCGTGCTTCGCGCTCACGTCAGCTCTTCCAACTTGCGTTCAAGGGCGGCGATGGTTTCCTCCGGGGACAGCGCGCACTGCTTGACCCGGGCGAAGGCTCGTTCGGCCCGCCGTACGTCGCGTCCCGTTCTACGCGGGAGCATACCTCCGACGGCTTCGATGAATACGAAGCCGTTTTCGAGGTCGTCGGGGAAGCGCATCAGTACGAGGCCGGACGCCAGGATGCCCTGGCGTCCGGCGTTCAGCGGGATCATACGGATGGCCACGTTCGGATACTGTGCGACCTTGATGGCGTGTCGGATCTGGTCGGCGAGAACCTTCGGATCGCCGGCGACAAGCAGCGCGACCTCCCCGAAGTACGTCTCAAGTTCGAGAGGATTGTCACCGGTCAGCCTGCGCTGCCGCATCATCCGGACTTCGGCTGCCGTCTCGATCTGCTCCTCGTTGGGTGCGCTGAGGCCGGCGGCGATCATCTCCCTGGCATACCCCTCGGTTTGGACGAGCCCCGGGAATGCTGACGGGAAGTAGTTCAGCATCTGCGAGGCATCGGCTTCGAGGGCGAGATACTCGGCGAACGCCGCTGTGATGGAACTGGCGAAGTCGAGGTCGCGCCACCACTGCCTGGGCGGGCCACTGCCGAGCAGGTTCTCGAAGTACTCACGGTCCGAACCCGTGACGCCGTAGTAGCTCATCAGTGCTGCCAGGTCAGCGGCGCCGACGGGCTGCTCCGCACGTTCCATCTTGCTGAGACGAGCCGGACTCCAGCCCTTCAGCTCGCGCGTTACCTCGGTGAGCTTCTTGTTCTGGTCCAGCCGTAGGGCGCGCAGCTCATCACCAAGCCTGATCTGCCTGATGGCGGCGAGGTCCTTGGTCAAGTGGGTTCCCTCCCTTCGGATGTCGGGGCTCAGTCTTCCGTCAGAAGGTGCCTTGGCTCAAGCCGTTTCAAGATCCACCGATTTTCTAAGGCGTTCTAGTTGCGATTTCGAATCGCCTCCCCCCACACTCAACGTGACCGCATGAACACGCTCCTGACGGAGCCTCTGGATGCGAAGGGGCGAACTATGTCCACTTTGAGCAGACCTGTCCTCCAGACCTGGGAAGCCGCCCTCACCGAGCACGCCAGCTCGGTGCGGACCGCCCGTAGCCAGGTCCGCCAACGACTCGCCGAGTGGGGGTGGCGGGGCGAGAAGGTCGACGACCTTGTCCTGATCACCTCCGAACTCGTGACCAACGCCGTCGTCCACGCCTGTCAGGGTGCGGGCGAAGTCCGGCTCTACCTCCAGGAGTTCGGCGGTGACTGTCGCCTGGAGGTGTGGGACCCGCGCTATGACCTCCCACTCCAGGAGCGCCGGCCGCGCCGGTTCAACGAGGGTGGGCGCGGGATCGAGCTGGTCCGGGAGCTGGCCTTCGACTTCGGTGTCGTCGCGCGGCGCGGTGCGGGCAAGCGCGTCTGGGTGCGTGTCCTGCTCTCCGACGCCAACCCTCCTCCCCCTCTCAGGAATTGAGCACCATGCGCTGCCGAGCCAAGCATCGCCGCAGTCCCAAGCACCGCCGCCGCATCCTCACCGGACGTGATCACGCCCCGCGCGAAGGTCATCCGGTCCCGGGTCTGGCGCCTGCCTCCGCCAACCGGCCCACCGCCGCCGAACTCGCCTCCGTGGCGGTCGTGTTCGCGCTGAGCGTCGGGCTCGCCTTCCTCGCCTCGGCCCTGGTCGGCCCCGGCGAGCCCGCCACCGCCCGGGTCGTCTGGTGGACGACCCTCGCCGCCGCCGTGATGCGGGGCGTCACCTGGTCGGATGCCCTGCTCGACCGCCGCCACCGGGAGGGGGAGTAGCCCGTGTGCCGCGCCGCACGCCGGTGCGAGCTCACCGGCGTCCGCCGCCTCACCTTCGAGTCCGGGCTGCGAGACCTGCGCCGGTGCCCCGACCGCTCTCGTGTACCCCTCGGCGCCATCACCCCCGCACCGGGGGCCTCCGGCTCGTCGTCACCCTGCGTCGCCCGCCGCGCGTCCGGCGCCCGCTGATCGACCCCGGTGAGGGCTCCTTCGCGCCGACCGGAGTACCGCCCCGCGACGGGTCCGCCGAGGGCCGGGGGCAGCACTCCGTCACCGCCTCCCGATCACTGCCGCATCCTCGCTCTGCGGATCCGACCGGGCGCCGATCGGGTGTGTCAGGCTGGTGGGGAGAGGCTGGAGCGCGACCGAGAACCGGGAGGCTCGCGATGGCCGAGGTGCAGGTGAACGGGGTGTCGCTGTACTACGAGGCCCGGGGGTCCGGGCCGAGCGTGGTGCTGGTCCACGGGTCCTGGAGCGACGCCGACAGCTGGGCGCGGGTGGTGCCCGGACTGGCCGAGCAGGCCGCCGTGGTCACCTATGACCGGCGTGGGCACAGCCGCAGCGACGACCTGCTCACCCAAGGTTCGGTCTACGAGGACGCGGCCGACCTGGCCGGACTGATCCAGGTGCTCGCCCTCGCCCCGGCCTTCGTCTGCGGGGACTCCTACGGCTCGCTGGTCGCGCTGCGGCTGGCCGCGGCCCGCCCGGACCTGCTGCGCGGGATCGCCGTGCACGAGCCGCCCGGGACGGCGATGCTGCTGGCCGACCCGGATCTGCGGCCCATCGGCACCGCCTTCGCCGGCCGGATCGCGGCCGTGCGGGAGCTGCTGGAACAGGCGGAGTCGGCCGCCGCGGCCGAGCTCTTCGTCGAGACGCTCGCCTTCGGCCCGGGGGCCTGGGAGCAACTGCCGGCACCGATCCGGCACACCTACATCCGCAACGCGCCGACCTACCTGGACGAGCTGCGGGACCCGGACGCGCTGGATCTCGACCTGACCGCGCTCGCCCGCTACACCGAGCCCGCTCTGCTCACCCAGAGCGACGACGGGGCGCCGATGTACGGCGAGGTGCTGGACATGATCGATCTGGCGCTGCCCAAGGCGGAACGGCACCTGTACGAGGGTGCCGGTCACGCTCCGCATCTGTCGCAACCGGAGGAATGGGTGCGGGTCACTCTCCCTCGCATCCTGGGGTGAGGCGCGCGCAGGGGGCGCGCACTACCAGGACGCACGCCCCGGTGGTGTGCTTGTCGGGCGCCGCGGAGCACAGCGTCCGCCGACGGGTGGGGCGGCGTCAACGTCTGCGGACCCAGGGGGCATCGATGAGGCGCTACATCCTGACCGGCACGCCCGGAGCCGGGAAGACCGCGATCCTGCGCCGGTTGGAGTACGACGGCTACCCCGTCGTCGAGGAGGCGGCGACGGATGTCATTGCCCTCCGGCAGGCGGGCGGTGAGCCCGAGCCGTGGAAGGAACCGTCCTTCGTCGACGCGATCGCCGCCCTCCAGCGCCGCCGGCAGGAGCTGGCCGCGTCCCTGCCCGGCGCGGTACAGGTATACGACCGGTCGCCGGTCTGCACCCTCGCCCTGGCCAGGTACCTCGGTCATCCGGTGACTCCGGTCCTGGCCCGGGAGTTGGAGCGCGTCCAGGACGGGCGGATCTACCAGAAGCAGGTCCTGTTCGTCCGGAACCTCGGGTTCGTCACGCCGACCGACGCGCGCCGGATCGGCTTCGAGGAGTCACTGCGGTTCGAGGAGGTCCACCGGGAGGCCTACACCGAGCTCGGCTACGCGTGCGTGTTCATCGAGCCGGGCCCGCTGCCGGAGCGGGCGGCGGCGGTCAGGAAGCGGTTCGCCACCGGGCCGGCCTGACCGGCCTGACCGGCCTGACCGGCTCGGCCGGTCACCCGCCGGAGGCGGCCGAGCCGCGCTCCTCCCGCAGCCGGTCGCGCTGGATCTGCCGGGCGAGGGTGCGGCGGACCGAGGCCGAGGTGGTCGCGGCAGCGGCGGCCGGGGCCCGGACCGGGACGTCCAGGGCCCGGCCGATCGCGTCCAGGGCCGCCCGGTGGCTGCCGGGCAGTCGGTCCCGGTGGGCCCGCAGGTCCGCTTCGAGCAGGCGCCGCAGCTCGTCGACGCCCTGCGGGGTGAAGCGCCGGCGCCCCCGGGCGAGGGCGGTGACGTGGCCGGTGCAGTGGGCGGCGCCGGCCAGGGTCTCGGAGACCTCCTCGGCGAGCCCCCAGAGGCGGCCTTCGAGCCAGGGGAGATCGTGCTGGTCGAGCGAGACGTCGAGTGCGGGCCTCGGGTCGCCGCCGCCGTGCTTCGCCACCTGCTTGGAGACGGCGGGCTGGCTCATCTCGGTGAGCCGGGCGATCCGGCTCTGGCTCCAGCCGAGGCCGGCCAGCACCTGGATCAGCTCGGTGCGCAGGCCCCGCATCTCCTCACCGGCGCGGATGACCTCGTTCATGCCGGCGAGGATCCGTTCGGCCTGGTCCTCGGTCAGTGACCGGTCGTCGGGGTGCGTGTTCTCTTCGCCTGCCATGACTCGGTTATACACCCGGCACGGAGCAATCTATAACCTGGTTGTACAACCTGGTTATGGGATGCCATGATCCCTCCCATGCCCACCTTCACCGCACCTGACGGCACCCGACTCGCCTACCGCGTCCACGGGGACGGCGAGCCGCTCCTCTGCGTCCCCGGCGGCCCCGCCGACTCCCGCTACCTCGGCGACCTCGGGGGCCTCGCCGCGCACCGCCGGCTGATCGTGCTCGACCTCCGGGGCACCGGCCGCTCCGCCCTCCCGGAGGATCCGGCCTCCTATCGCTGCGACCGCCTCGTCGACGACGTGGAGGCCCTGCGCCGCCATCTCGGGCTCGACCGCGCGGACCTGCTCGGCCACTCCGCCGGTGCGAACATCGCGACCCAGTACGCCGCCCGCCACCCGGAGCGCGTCGGCAAGCTGCTGCTGGTCGGCCCCGGGACCCGCGCCGTCGGCATCGCGATCAGCGGGGAGACGCGTCGCGCGTTGGCTCTGCGGCGCGGCGGCGAGCCGTGGTTCCCGGCGGCGTTCGCCGCGCTGGAGGCGATCACCGAGGGCACCGGCACCGACTGGGCGGCCATCGACCCGTTCTTCCACGGCCGGTGGGACGCGGCGGCGCGGGAGCTCCAGGAGGCCGGGCGGCCGGCCAATCGGGAGGCCGTCGCGGAGTTCGGCGCCGAGGGCGCCTTCGACCCGGCCGCGACCCGGGCGGCGCTCAACGCCCTCACCGCGCCCGCCCTGCTGCTCACCGGGGAGTTCGACCTGAACAGCCCGCCGAACGCGGTGGCCGAGTTCGCCGGGCTGTTCCCCGACTCCCGCCTCGTCGTGCAACCGGGCGCGGGCCACTATCCCTGGCTGGACGACGCGGACCGGTTCGTGGCCGCTACGGCCGGCTTCCTGGGGTGACGGGGGCGACGGGTTGACGGGGGCGACGGGTTGACAGAGGTGACGGGGGTGGTCGCCGGGCGGTACGGCGGCCCGGTTCAGCGGCACAGCGCCGTGCGCACCACCGCGTCCACGCGCGACCTGGACGCCTGGTCGGACAGTTGGACCGTCACCGCCACGTTGGCCGCGCGGCCGTCGTCGGTGGCGCCGCCCCGGGTCTCGAACCCGGGGAAGCTCCCGCCGTGGCCCCAGTAGACACCGGGGGCGCACGGCAGCGGCATGCTCACCAGCCCCAGTCCGTAGCCGGCGCCCGGGCCGAAGGTCTCCTCGGCGGGGACGGTCATGCGCATCTGGGCGAGCTGGGCCGCCGGGAGGAGGCGGCCGGGGGTGAGGAGCGCGCGGTAGAAGCGGTTGAGGTCGGAGCCGGTGGAGATCAGCTGGCCCGCCGCCCAGCCCCAGGACGGGTCCAGCTCCGTGATGTCGACCAGGGCTCCCGCCGCGTCCCGGTAGTAGCCCTGGGGGTGGGGTTCGCGGATGGCCGCGTCGCCGGGAGCGGGGAAGTAGGTGTGGCGCAGCCCGAGCGGCTCGATGACGCGCCGGTCGATCTCCGTGGCGAGCGACCGGCCGGTGACCTGCTGGACGATCAGGCCCGCCAGCACGTAGTTGGTGTTGCTGTACGCCCAGCCCGTCCCGGGCGCGAAGTCGGCCTTGTGCCGCAGCGCGATGTCGACGAGCTCGTGCGGGTCGTAGGTCCGGACGTCGTCGTCGAGGTACTCGCTGTAGTTGGGGAGACCGCTGGTGTGCTGGAGGAGCTGGCGGACGGTGATGTGCCGCCCGTCGATTCCCTCGCCGCGGACCAGGTCCGGCAGATAGGTGTCGACCGGGGCGTCGAGATCGACCTTCTTCCGGGCCACCAACTGCAGTACGACGACCGCGGTGAACGCTTTGGTGTTACTGCCGATCCGGACCTGGCCGTCGTCGGGCACCTTCGAGCCGGTGGCCAGGTCGCCGACCCCCGCGGTGTAGGTGCGGGTGCGGTGGTGACGGTCCTGGACGCTCGCCAGTGCGCCGGGCACGCCGTCCGACCGCAGAAGCGCGGTCAGGCCCTGCTGGACGGTGCTCGGTCCGGTCGCGGCGGACGCCGAGGGCGCGGTCGGCAGGCCCGTCGCCAGGACGCCGATGGCCACCGCGGCCGCGACGGCCACGGCCCTGCGCCGCGCGCCGCTCCGCGGCCGGCCGGAAGGACGGGTCCGCTCTGCTGCCTGCTCACGCACGAGTCAACTCCTGGGGATCGTCGGGACATCGGCGGTAGGTGCCGGTCCCAGCATCTCCGGGAGTGATCGTCCGGGACGATCCTGCTGCCCGCCCGGGCGCGGGTGGGGCTAGCCCCCCGGTCCGCCGGCCCGATCGGGAACCGGGGGAGGGTGACGCCAACGCCCCGGGCGGGGGTGGCGGCGTCAGGCGGGGGAGGTGGCGTCCGCGGTGGTGCCGGTGGTGGTGCCGGTGGTGGTGCGGTCGGTGCGGTCGGTGGTGCGGTCGGTCTCGGCGGGGCTCGGTCTTCTTCGCACGGTGGGCTCCCAGGGGATCGGCGCTGTATGCCCGGGAGACTAGTCATGGACGCGTCAAAGCGAAAGAGGGTGTGGTCGGTCCTTCCGGAACGGCTCGCGGAGTCGGCTCGACGTCCGCCCGGGTCGGCGTACCCCGGTGGGTCAGTTCCAGGGGTTGGCCGGGTTGGTGTCGATGGCGATCCAGAAGCGGGTGTCGGTGGGCAGGGTGCCGTAGCCCCAGAAGTTCCAGCCGCCGGTCTGGGCGAGGTCCGGGCCGTAGTGGCCGTCGTGGAACTCGGCCTGACGCCAGCCGATGCCGAAGGTGGACTGGCAGATGGTGTCGGCGGCGGCACGGCTGTTGAGGCGCGAGCCCTTGACCGGGCGGCTGACGGCCAGGGTGCCCTGGGCCCAACCGGAGAAGAACCCGATGGTGATGCCGGCCGGCGCCGGGCTGTCGTCCACACCGAGGCAGAGCACGGGCAGGGTGGCCGTCGCCGGAGTGTCGCCGTGGTAGGGATTGCTGGCGTTCCCGCTCCCGCCGCCGACCTCGACGGTGCCCTGTGGTCCGGTGGCCACGACCTGCCAGGTCAGTCCGTCGTGGGTGGCGGGGCCGGTGGCGGCGTGGGCCGGGGCGGCGGTCAGCGGGATCAGGGCGGCCACGGCGAAGGCCGTCGCGGTCGCGGCGAGGCGCGTGGTGCGGGTCATGCGGTCCTCCAGAAGGGCGGGCACCGGGCGGGCGGATCTCCGGGCGGGCGGGTCTCGGGGTGGCGCCGCCCCCGCCCGGTGCGGGAGGGGGCGGCGCCGGTGGCGGGGTCAGTTCCAGGGGTTGGCCGGCTGGTCGTTGATCGCGACCCAGAAGCGGGTGTTGGTGGGCAGGGTGCCGTAGCCCCAGAAGTTCCAGCCGCCGCTCTGGGAGAGGTCGGGGCCGTAGTGGCCGTCGTGGAACTCGGCCTGGCGCCAGCCGATGCCGAACGTGGCCTGGCAGACGGCGTCGGCGGCGGCACGGCTGTTCAGACGGGCGCCCTTCACCGGGCGGCTGGCCGCCAGCGTGCCCTGGACCCAGCCGTTGTAGAAGCCGATGCTGATGCCGGCCGGGGCCGGGCTGCCGTCCACGGTGAGGCAGAGCACGGGCAGGGTGGCCGAGGGCGGGGTGTCGCCGTAGTAGGCGTTGCCGACGGTTCCGCCGCCGACCTCGACGGTGTCCTCCGGTCCGTTGGCGATGATCTGCCAGGTCAGGCCGTTGTGGGTGGCGGGGCCGGTGGCGGCGTGGGCCGGGGTGGCGGTCAGCGGGATCAGGGCGGCCACGGCGACCGACGCGGCAGCGGCGGCGAGGCGCTTGGTACGGGTCATTCGTTCCTCCAAGAACGTCCGGCACAAGGGGAAACCGCCCGGCCCTCAACGGCTCGGGCACGGCTCGACCCTCTCAGCCGGCAACACGGATCCCGCATCATCCGGTCATCGAACCGTCACCCGTCGCGGTGATCCGACGGGCGCCGTGCGGTACGGCCGGGGGTGCGGACGGAGGACGGGCGGGAACGCCGACGTGCCCTCCGTACCGGGGCGAGGAGACCGCTCGGTGGTCTGCGTCGCTCCCGCACGGAAGGCACGTCGGCGGCCGTGGCCGCGAGTGGTGTCCGAGACGGAGGGTGGTGGCCGTGGCCGCGGGTGGCGGCCGGGACCGCCGCTGTGCGGCGGGCCGCCGATGGGGCCACCGCCGGTGGTGTCCTAGCCGCCGAGGCTGACGCGGACCGCCTCCACCAGGCGGTCCGCCCGGGCGTCGCCGTGACCGATCATCCGGTTCGCCGTGTAGGCGAAGCCGACGCCGAACTCGTCGTCACCGAAGGCGAACTGGCCGCCGGCCCCGTCGTTGCCGAAGCTGCGGGCGCCGAGCATCGGCCGGAACGACGGCGAGGGGAGCACCACCCCCGAGCCCCAGCGGGCGCCCAGGTCGAAGCCCAGGAAGCCCGCGCCGGAGGAGAGTTCGCGGATGGCGTCGGTGACGGTCGCGGCGGAGAGCAGCCGTTCGCTCCGCCCGCCCGCGCCGGTCCCGATACCGGTGACGGCCGCCGCGTACAGGCCGGCCAGGCCGGTCGCGGAGGCGACGGCGCCCGCCCCCGGCAACTCGACGGAGTGCAGGGCCGGGTCGTTCCAGCCGTGCGGGACGTCCAGGCCGGGGAAGACCAGCGCGCCGTTCATCGTCACGATGCGGGTCAGCAGGTGCTCGGGGCCGGGCATCGGGCGGCGGCCCTCGGCCTCCGCCAGCCGGGCCAGCCGCCCGTGCTCGGCCTCCGGCAGACCGAGCCAGGCCGACAGTCCGAGCGGGTCACCGATCTCCCGGCGGAAGTAGGCGCCCGGCGTGAGGCCGGTGATCCGGCGGACGACCTCGCCGAGCAGGAAGCCGAAGACGTGGCCGTGGTACTCGTAGGTCGCGCCCGGCTCCCAGAGCGGCCGCTGCTCCTCGATGGCCCGGACGACGGGCTCCCAGGCGGCGATCTCCTCGAAGGAGAGCGCCGCGTCCAGGGCCGGCAGGCCCGCCCGGTGGCCGAGCACCATCCGGCAGGTGATCGCCTCCTTGGTGGGTCGGGCGTCGGCGTGCCGCTCCGTGGCGTCGCCCTGCCGCGCGCCCGGCCCGGCGAACTCGGGCCAGTAGCGGCTCACCGGGGCGTCGAGGTCCAGCAGGCCGCGCTGGGCCAGCAGGTGGACGCAGACGGCGACGAGGCCCTTGGCGCAGGAGAAGACCGGGACGACGGTGTCGGCCTCCCACGGCCGGCCGGTGCGCTCGTCCGCGGTGCCGCCCCAGAGCTCGACCACCTTGCGTCCGTCGGCGAACACCGTGACGGCGGAGCCGAGCTCGGGGAAGTCGGCGTAGTTGCGGGCGAACGCGTCCGCGACCGCCCCGAACCGCTCGTCGGCCCACCCCTGGTACTGCTGCATGCGCCCGTCCTCCGT
The DNA here is from genome assembly GCF_042752535.1 of Kitasatospora sp. NPDC059327. Classification (NCBI taxonomy): domain Bacteria; kingdom Bacillati; phylum Actinomycetota; class Actinomycetes; order Kitasatosporales; family Streptomycetaceae; genus Kitasatospora; species Kitasatospora sp. NPDC059327. The sequence goes on from NZ_JBHYYB010000023.1 coordinate 87,777, forward strand.
GTGCGGCCGCGTCCGGGAGTCCACCCCGCCGCTGCCGAGATCATCGACCGGCCAACGGTACGGCGCCGGGCCGTCCGGGCACGAGCGATTTACGCCGGGCGCGCCGGGCGGACGGCGCCGGGCAGGTCCGGTGGGCCCGGTGGGCGGACGCGGTGGGCGCGGTGGGCGGGACCGGTGCGCGGTGGGCGGGCCGGGCAGGGGCGCGCCGGGCGGGCGCCGGGCCGGTGGGTGAGCCCCGGCCGGCGGACTGCCGCCGGGTCAGAGGCCGTCCGTCAGTCGGTGGAGCTCGCGGTTGAGGGCGCCGCCGGCATGGGCGAGCGAGCCCGAACCGCCGGGGAGAGCGCCGGCCCAGCCGGCGTACTCGAAGCCGCCGGCCATGTACCGCACCGTGCGCAGCTGGTCGACGAGGGCGACCAGCCGCTCGGCGTCGAGCGCCGCTTCCGGGCTCTCCTTCGCCGCCCGGAAGACGGCCCCCGCGAAGCCGGTGACCTTGAGCGCCGCGAACACGGTGGCCGTGTCGTGCGCTTCGTCGAGGATCTCGTAGACGACGTGGCCGTCGTCGTCGACAGCCTCCCGGACCAGTCCGTCCTGGGCGTAGAAGGACATCGCGACCCGCTTCAGTACGGTCAGCAGGGTCCGCAGGTCCTCGAAGCCGTCCGGACGGAGCAGGCTCTCGACGTAACGGCGCATCCGTGGCGGCAGTCCGTTCCCGGTCCAGTCGCCCAGGGCCCACACGTAGTCCTGGCCGGAGACGGCGACGGGGGCGAACGCCCCGGGTGTGACGGCGGCCGGGACGCGCCCACCCCCGAGGGCCAGGTGGTCGAGGCCGTGGTGCGCCCAGTAGCGGGCGGCGGGTTTGCCGGGGGTGGTGAGCGCCGACCGGGTGACGGGGACGGCCAGATGGTCCAGGAAGCCGGCGGAGAGCCGCCGGTGGCCGCTGGTGAGATCGACCCGGTAGGGGTGGCCGGGGTCGGTGAGCCAGTCCTCCAGCGAGTGGTGGAAGAAGCTGCGGCGGCCGTCCCGTTCGGGCATCAGGGCCGCCAGCGCGGTGAGGGCGGCGGGTAGTTCGTACGCGCGGTCGAGCCCGCAGACGGCGCCGAGGATCTCGCCGGGGAGGGGCTCCCGGGCGGCTGCCACGGCCTCCAGCAGCGGGCGGATCCTCGCGTAGTCCGCGGCGGTGGGGAAGTGGCGTTCGAGGAACAGCTCGTAGATCCCCGCGAGACCGGGCGGCAGCGCACCGAGGTCGGTGAGGGAGCGGCGGTCGGTCTCGATCGCCTTCAGCGCCATGGTGGCGTAGAGGAAGTTGCCGTCGGCGGCGGCGGCGATCCGCTCCAGCGCGTCGTGCGCCGACACGCCTGCGTCGCGCAGGCGTGCGCGCCAAGCCCGGTCCGCGAGCCGGTGATCGATGAAGCTCCTCAGGTCGGACAGGTGCTGCCGGTCGTCGGTGTCGAGCGGCAGCACACGGGCCCCGCCCAGGGCGGTGAGGACCGCGGGGGCCGGGCGCGCCGCCAGGACGAACCGCACCCACGGGGGGAAGCGCTCGATCCGTGACGCGAGCAGCTTCAGCACGGTGTCGCGTCGCTCGCCGCCCGCCAGGGACTCGTCCAGGCCGTCGACGAGGATGACGCGGTGCGGCTCCACCGGTGGCTGTGGGTGCGAGTGCGGCTGTGAGTGCGGGGCCGGGGCCGGGGGAGCCGGAAGCTGTCGCAGGACGGCGATGACGCCCTGGTCCAGCGCGTGGCCCGGGTCGCGCTCGATCATCTCGCGGCGCAGCGCCGCGGCGGCGCCGGGGGCGGCGGCCGAGCGTGCGAACTCCGGCAGGCCGTGCGCCAGGGCGGCGGCCAGGTGGCCGACGAAGGCGGCCGGCTCCAGCGTCGTACGGTCCTCGGCGGCGCAGAAGTAGGTCCCGAGGATCTCGCCCGGGCCCGCCCGGTGCGTGAACTCCGCCAGGAAGGCGGACTTCCCGGTGCCCGGGCCGCCCGTGACCAGGAGCGCCCGCTCGTCACTGGTCGCGAGCCAGGAGCGGACCGCTTCGAAGAGCCGGCGGCGGCCGGTGAACCCCTGTCGCTTCTGCTCGGCATAGCCGGAGAAGTCGATCCGGCGGGGAGCGCCGTCGGTGCCGGAGGTGTGGTGGTGGACGTGGATGCCACCGGTCACGGAGCCCGCCTGGACCACCGGGCCGTAGGCCGTCCCGCCGAACTCGTTGTGCGTCTCCCCGACCATGGCCGTGCGCCCCCTCGTCCCCGGTGGCACGAGTATGGCAGCGGTCGAGCCGGACCGCCCGCCCGGTGGGGATGCGGGCAGCACCGTTCGAGCGGCCCGTCACAGACTCGGTGACGGATCGTCAGGATGTCGGCGTGGGACTCAACATGGCCGTGATCACGCGGTGCAGTGAGCGGTCGAGGACCGCGTCCGGGTCGCCGGTCGGGCCGGCCGTCGCGAACGCCGCCGCCAGGTGCGGGTAGTCGCCGCTCGCGGCGGCCCGGCCGAGGTAACCCACCAGCTCGCCCTGCCACTTGGCGCCCGAGGATGCCGTTCGCTCGTACTGCGCGTACTGGCAGAGGAAGCCGTTGAGCAGGGCCATCGCCTCCAGCCGGGTGGCGCCGTCCAGGCCGGTCGGCTCGGTGACGGCCAGGAAGTGGTCGGTGTAGCGCAGCCCGTTCGGTCCGATGCCCGGGCGGGCGACGACCAGGGTGGCCAGCCAGGGGTGGCGGCGCAGGACGGCGAGCTGCTGGTGGGCCAGTCGGCCGAGGTCCGCGCGGCAGTCCCCGGTGGGGGCGATGGCGGCGAAGTCGTACTCGGCGACGGCCGCGTCGATCATCAGATCGAGCAGGTGTTCCTTCTTCGGGACGTAGTTGTAGAGCGACATCGTCCCGGCGCCGAGGGCGGCCGCCACCCGTCGCATGGAGACCGCGTCCAGCCCCTCGGTGTCCGCGATGGCGATCGCCGCGGCGGCGATCGAGGCGCGACTGTGGGCCGGCCGGGGGCCCCGGCCGGTGCGCTCGGGGCGCAGCCAGATCAGTTCGGGGGCCTCGGACGGCTGCGGGAGCGCGGCCGGGTCCGGTGGCACGGGTGGTCCGGACGGCAAGGCCGGTTCGGGCGGCGGCGGGCTGGCGGGGGACTGGCGGGACGGCACTGGAAGATCACCTCGGTTACCCATCTTAGATACGTACGGCGTACGTAGTACGATGCGTGCGCAAGCGCTTCTACGTACGCTGTACCTAGAGAAAGGCAGACCCATGTCGGACACCAGCCGGCCCGCCGTCGAGATGGCGGGCGTGACCAAGCGATTCGGCACCACCGAGGCTCTGCGCGGCCTCGACCTCACCGTCCCGGCCGGCACCGTCTGCGGCCTGCTCGGCCCGAACGGCGCCGGCAAGACCACCGCCGTCCGGGTCCTCGCCACGCTGGTCGCCCCCGATCGGGGCACCGCCCGGGTCGCCGGGTACGACGTGGTCCGCCAGGCCGAGGACGTGCGCCGCCGCATCGGACTGGCCGGGCAGCACGCCGCCGTCGACGAGGGCATCACCGGTCGCGACAACCTCCGTCTGCTCGGACGGCTGCACCACCTCGGCGCCCGGGCGGCACGGGCCCGCGCGGAGGAACTGCTCGAACGACACGGCCTCGCCGAGGCCGGCGATCGCCTGGTCCGCACCTACTCCGGCGGCATGCGGCGCCGGCTCGACCTGATCGCCAGCCTGGTCACCGCGCCACCCCTGCTCTTCCTGGACGAGCCGACCACCGGCCTCGACCCGCGCAGCCGGCAGGGAATCTGGGACACCGTCAGGGAGCTGGCCGACGGCGGGACGACCGTGCTGCTCACCACCCAGTACCTGGAGGAGGCCGACCGGTTGGCCGACGACATCGTGGTCGTCGACCACGGCGCCGCGATCGCCACCGGCCCGCCACGACGCCTCAAGGCGGCGATCGGCACCCGGATCTCGGTCACCCTCGCCGACCCGGCCGCGCTGGCCGACCCGGCCGGGCGCGGGGACGCGGGCGCCCTCGCCGGCCCGGACGGCGACGGCCGGCTCGGCTCCGCCGCCGTGGTGCTCGCCGCCCTGGCGAGGAACGGCGATGTCGTGGTGGACCACGCCGAGCGGACCGTCACCGTGGTCACCCGGCCGGGGGTGGAGGTGCTGCTGCCCGGGTTGGTGCGCGAGCTGGACGCGGTGGGCGTGGTGGCCCGGGACGTCGCGCTGCGCCCGCCGTCGCTGGACGACGTCTTCCTCGCGCTGACCGGCGGCCGCGAGAGCGACTCCGGCCAGTGCCCGGGCGGCGCCACCGGTGCGGCCGACGCGCTGGGGAGGGCCGCCTGATGGCCGCCGGGTACGCGGTTCCCGCCGCACTCCCCGTCCCGGTCCGGCTGGTCCGCGACACCTGGTCCGCGATGCTCCGCGTGCTGCTCAACTACCGCCGCTCGCCCGCCCTCGTGGCCGCCTCGCTCGCGGTGCCCGTGGTGATGGTGGTGGTCTTCGGCTACGTGTTCGGCAGTGCCATGCGGGTACCGGGCGGCGGCGACTACCGGGAGTTCCTGATGCCCGGGCTGTTCGCCATGGTGGCCGTCAACGGCATGATGCCCACCATGGTCGGGGCCGCCCGCGACGTCGGACGCGGGGTGACCGACCGGCTGCGGTCGATGCCGCTCTCCCGCACCGGTCTGCTGCTCGGTCAGACCTTGGCGGACCTGGTGGTCAGCGTCGTGGTGCTGGCCCTGCTCGCCGTCGTCGGCGTGGCGGCCGGTTGGCGGATCAGGGGCGGACTCGCCGACGCCGCCGAGGCGTTCGCGCTCCTGCTGCTGTTCCGCTTCGTGATGACCTGGGTCGGCACGCTCCTCGGACTGGTCGTGGGCAAGGAGGACCTGGCGGGTCAGCTCGCCGTCGCCGTCTTCCCGTTGGCGATGGTCACCAACGCGTACGTGCCCACCGGCGGGATGCCCGGCTGGCTGCGGACGCTCGCCGACTGGAATCCGGTCAGCGCCGTCGTGCAGGCCTGCCGGGAGCTGTTCGGCAACCCGTCCGCGCCCGGCTCGAACTGGGCGACGCAGCACGCCGTGCCCGCCGCCCTGCTCTGGTGCGCTCTGCTGCTGGCGGTCTGCGGGCCGCTCGCGGTACGGAAGTTCGCCACCCACGGTCGGTGAGGCCGCCGTCCGGTCGGTGAGGCCGCCGTCCGGTGGGTGAGGTGGCCGTCCGGGTGGCGGTCCCGCCGGAGCGAAGTGGCGGATCCGCCGCCCGGTCAGTGGAATGTGCTGGACACCCGGGCCGGTGCGGCAGATGGTGGGCACCATGGAGTTCACCCATCTCGGCCGTACCGGCCTGACCGTCTCCCGACTCTGCCTGGGCACCATGAACTTCGGCCCGCACACCGCGGAGTCCGACGCCCACCGGATCATGGACACCGCCCACGAGCGGGGCATCAACTTCTTCGACACCGCCAACGCCTACGGCCGTGACGACGAGGGCAACCTGAAGGGCCGTACCGAGGAGATCATCGGCAGGTGGTTCGCCCAGGGCGGCGGCCGCCGCGAGCGCACGGTGCTCGCCACCAAGGCCTACGCCCCGATGGGCGACTGGCCCAACGAGGGCCGGCTGTCCGCCCTCGGCATCCGCCGCGCCGTCGAGGCCAGCCTGCGCCGTCTGAACACCGACCACATCGACCTGTACCAGATGCACCACATCGACCGGGACACGCCGTGGGAGGAGATCTGGCAGGCGATGGAGGTCCTGGTCGCCCAGGGCAAGATCATCTATGTCGGGTCCAGCAACTTCGCCGGCTGGCACGTCGCCCAGGCCCAGGAGGCCGCCCGCTCCCGGCACTTCCTCGGCCTGGTGAGCGAGCAGTCCCTCTACAACCTGATGGACCGCACCGTCGAGCTGGAGGTCATCCCCGCGCTCCAGCACTACGGCCTCGGCCTGCTGCCGTGGTCCCCGCTGCGCAGCGGTCTGCTCGGCGGCGTCCTGCGCAAGCTGGCCGAAGGCGTGGCCGTCCGCGGCGCCATGGGCCACGCGAGCGAGATCCTGGAGGCCAACCGCGAGCGCATCCAGGCCTACGAGGACTTCGCCGCCGAACTCGGCGCCGACCCGGCCGACCTCGCCCTCGCCTGGCTGCTCACCCGACCCGCCGTCACCGCGCCCATCGTCGGCCCCCGGACCCTCGCCCACCTCGACGCCGCGGTGGCCGCGCTCGACCTCACGCTCGACCAGAAGACCCTCGACCGCCTCGACGAGATCTTCCCCGGCCACCGGCCCGCCCCGGAGGACTACGCCTGGTAGGCCGCCGTCCGCCGTGCTCGACGCGGGGCGTTTCGCGCCCGCGGGCCGCCGTGTGCGTCGAGCGCCGCGGTCGTCCACGGCCGGGCTCGTCGACCGCCGGGCTCGTCGACCGCCGGGCTCGTCGACCGCCGCGCCCGGGCTTCGGGGGAAGCTCGGGAGCGGCGGTGCGCCGGCGCCCGGGGGTGCCCCCGGGGCGGGGGGTCGACGGCGTGGGCCTTCGGCTACCCGCCGGTCACCCCGGTCGGCTGTGGTAGCACTTGCTGGCATGACGGAGAGGCCTGCCGAGCGCAGCAGTTATCACCACGGCGCCCTGCCCGAGGCGCTGGTCACGGCGGCGTTGGGGCTGCTGGACGAGGAGGGTCCGGGAAAGGTCACCATGCGGGAGGTGGCGCGGCGGGCCGGGGTGTCGGCGGGTGCGCCGTTCCGGCACTTCCCCGACCGGCAGGCGTTGCTGACGGAGCTGGCGAACGACGTGCTGGCCGACTTCGAGCGGTGGCAGCTGGCCGAGATCGAGCGAAGCGAGGGCCCCGCGATGCGGGCACTCGGGCTGGGGTTCGTCCGGTACGCGATCCGGCATCCGCACCGGTTCGAGCTGGTCCGCTCCCGGGTGTTCACGGCGACCCGGCAACCCGAGCTGCGGCAGCGGCTCTCCGGGATCGACGAGGCGCTCACCGGGTTCATCGTGGCGGACCAGGAGGCGGGCCGGCTGCGCCCCGGGGATCCGGCCCTGGTGGGTCTGGCCGGGCAGGCGCTGGTGTACGGGCTCGCGCAGATGATCGTCGACGGCTATCTGCCGTCGGAGAAGGCGGAGGAGCTGGCCGAACAGGTGCTGGACGCCTTCGGCCAGGGGATCGGCAACCACCCGTGAACGCGGGTGTCGACCTCGGTTGAGCGTGGGCGCCGACCCCCGTTGAGCGCTGGTGTCAACCTCCGCTGTGAGTAACGGATTTGGGAGTGTTCCGAGCCTTGACCGGACTCTCGGCCGCTGATGTAATCACCGATTACATAGGCGGAGGAGAGCACTGGAGGCACATATGTTCGCCAAACCGACTCCCGGGTACACGACCGCGGCCGTCACCGGTGACACCGTGGTGCTGCTGATCGGGATGCGCATCAACCGCTTCTGGGCCGTCCACCACTGGATGCCGGTGATGGCGGCGATGTTCCGGATGCTCCACGACCTGGCCAAGGAGCCCGAACGCGGGCTGCGCGGACGCGTCCTGCTGACCGCTTCGCCGCGCACCTACTACGTCGTCCAGTACTGGGAGTCCAAGGAGAAGCTGTACGGCTACGCCGCCGCGCCGGACGCCTTCCACCACAAGGCGTGGGGGATGGCCAACCGCAAGATACGCGCGGGGAAGGTCCGCCAGCACGTGGGGCTCTGGCACGAGACGTACGTCGTGCCGGAGGGGTCCTACGAGGCGATCTACTTCGACATGCCGCCCTTCGGGCTGGCGGGGGCCCACGGCTCGCTGCCGCTGGAGAGCCGGGGGCGCCGCGCCGCGGACCGGCTGGCCTACCGCTCGCGGAAGGAGGACGGTGCGGCGGGCGGGCACACCGGGCAGACCGAGGACGCCGGGCTGTCGAAGGACGCCGGGCTGTCGAAGGGCGGCGGGGAGGGCGCGGTGGCGTAGTGGGGGCGGCCCTGGTCAGTTCAGCAGGCCGCCCATGTGGGCGTCGTCGGCGAGGAGTTGCCAGGAGTGGCCGGGGGTCGCGAAGGCCTCCGGGTCGATGGCGGTGATGACCTCCTCGACCACACCGCTCAGCAGTGACCGCGGGTCGAAGGCCTCCCAACTCCCGGCCGCGCGCCCGTACTCCCAGCGGCGCCACTCCGCGCGCAGCCGCTCGCAGACCCAGAGCGAGTACAGGAGGGCGGACAGGTCCCGGTTGAGGTAGGCCTCGGGCTCGCCGACCTCGTTCCAGTCGGGCAGCTCCAGCCGGCCGGTGGCGCCGTCGAGGGCTATCACGAGGTCGTAGGGCCAGTCGCCGACGGCCAGGTGGTCGCGCTGGTGGTCCCGGTTCTCCGGGAGGGCGTCGTCGGGGCTGCCGGGCTCCTCGTGGTCGTCGGCCGACCTGTCCTCCGGGGGGAAGTACTCCGGGTAGGCCTCGGCCATCGTGCGCAGCGGCTCGTCGTCGGAGACGGTCAACAGCCCGCCGCCGAGGGGCAGTCCGACCTCGGTGAGCAGGCGCCGGGTCGGTTCGTGGGTGAGCCGCTCGGTCAGCTCCTCCGGTCGGTAGCGGCGGACCAGTCCGTCGGCGCCGAGCGTGGCGAGATCCTCGACCAGCTCCGGCCCGAGCGCGTACGCGAGCGCGCCGGGGCCGCCGGGCAGCGCGCCCCAGGCGAGCGAGCGCACCAGGAGGGCCGTGTCCCAGTGCGGGGGAGCGTCGTCGGCGCGCTCGAACAGCTCCAGGTCGATCGCGCGCATCCGCTGCCGGGTGACCCCGACCACCTCCGCGACCACGGCCGGCCCGCGCTGCCCGTCGAGCGCGGCGGGCTCCGCCGCCGCCACGGCCACCGCGTCGACCTCGCGCATCAGCTCGACCAGCGTCGGCAGACTGGAGGCGATCAAGTCCCGGCGCAGCCCGTCGTGGCGGTCGCCGCGCCGCCGGGCGGCCAGGAAGACCTCGCCGGTGGCCCCGTCCAGCAGGACGGCGTCACCCTCGTAGTCGGTGTCGGCGACGTACCCGGTCTCGCCGAGGACGAACAGCCGCGCCGCCGGGCCCGCGCCCACCGCGCCCAGCGGGGGCGCCTCCAGGGCGGCGAAGTCCAGGAAGGCGCCCTGACCGGGCAGCCCCTCCCCGGTCAGGAAGGCCCGGCTGGGTTGGTGGGACACCTCCTCCGGCAGATCCGCCGACTCCAGCCGCAGGCGCTCGCTCCACTGGGCCTCGATGCTCATGCCCGGCCACTCCTCCCCAACGCGATGATCCCGAGCGACCCTAGCGGGCCCCACCGACAATCCGGCGGGACGGGGGACGGGGGACGGGGGACGGGGGACGGGCGGCGGGCGGCGGGCGGCGGGCGGCGCGGTGACACGGGGACACGGGGACCGGCCGTCGTCGGTGCGAGTGTCGTGGGCCCGGGGTGGCGGAGCGGCGTGAGAGCGTCGGGGAATGGTGGAGAGCGGCGGCCGGACGGCCGTGGTGCACGAGGTGCCGTACTACGCGCAGTGGGAGTCCCCGGATCTGGTCCGGGAGATCATCGACGGATCGGTGGACGCGTCGGACGATCCGCGCTGGGGGCAGTCGGGGGCCGACACGCCGGAGGCGTACGCGTACTGGTCCTGGCGGCTGTGCGGGGTGGCCTGCCTGCGGATGGCGCTCGACCGCTGGTGGGGGGTGGCGCCGCCGCAGGTCGCGCTGGCGGCGGAGTGCCTCGCGGCCGGCGCGTACACCCAGGACGGCGAGCGGCTGCACGGGCTGATCCACACGCCGTTCGCCGCGTACGTCCAGGAGCGGTGGGGGCTGGCCGCGCAGGCGCGCGAGCTGACGGCCGGGGAGGTGGCGGCGGAGGTCGCGGCCGGCCGGTTGGTGATGCTCTCCGTGCACCCCGCGATCCGCGAACCGGGCAGCCCCGAGCCGCACCGGCGTGGCGGGCACCTGGTGCTGGCGGTGGGCGTCACGGGTACGGCCCTGGTGATCCACAACCCGTCCGGGTTCGCGGGCGAGTCGCAGGCCTACGCGCATGTGCCGTGGCGGCGGTTCGACCGGTTCTACGCGGGCCGCGGGATCGTGCTCGGCCCGCCGGACCGCGCCCGGCCGGCCGGTGAGGGCGGGCCGGAGTCGGGGGCGGGGCCGGCGGGCACAGGGGACTCGGAGGGCTTGGAGGGCGCGGAAGGGGCATCGGGGCTGCGGAGTTGAGCGGCGTCCGGGCCGGCTGCGCCCGACGCCCGGCCCACGAGGTGCGGGGGCCGGGCGTCGGGCTGGTCGGGGCGGTGAGCGCTCCGGCGAACGGGCGTCAGGCCGTCGTGGCCGGCAGGCCGATCGGGTTGATCGGGGGGAGCGCGGTGCGGCAGAGCGCGGAGATCGGGGTGAGGGCGGCGGCCAACCGGTCGAGTTCGGTGCGCGGGTGGCTCTCCCAGACCCGGGCGGCGGCCAGGTCGGTGGCGGCCTCCAGGGACTGGTGGCGGATCCGGCCGCACTCGGTGATGGCGCCGCGCTCGGTCAGCCAACCGCGTTCCACCAGACGGGCGGTGGCGTCCTCCCACTCCTCGTCGGTCCAGCCGCGCATCGGTTGCAGCACCTCGCGGCGGACGTCCAGCGCGCAGCGCACCACCAGCGCCTCGCACCCGTCCAGCCCGGCGGAGACCAGCGCGGCGACATGGCCGTCGCCGCGGTGCTCACGCATCACGGTGGCGGCCTGCCAGAGCCGCCCGTACAGACCGGCCGGACGGGGGACGGCGGCGTTGGCGGCGGCCAGGACCCGACCCGCGCAGTCCAGCCGGTCGACGGCCCGCTCCAGCAGGTCGGCCACCAGCTCGACCTGCTCCGGCTCGACGTGCTCCAGCAGCCGCGCGAGCGCCGCCGAGGCCCCCGCGACCCGGGCCGCCAGGGCGGCGTCCGGGTCCAGCAGCTTCCAGACGTGCGGCAGGGCGCGCTCCACCGGCGCGGGCGCGAAGTTGAAGAACGCGGCGATCACCGGCGGGGCGTCGACCGCGCCCAGCGGCGCCGACCGGCCGGCGAAGTAGCCGCGCCAGCCGCCGCGCAGCCCGGCGTCCTCGAACGCCGTGCGGCCCTCGGGGGAGAAGTAGGTGACGGCGTGCACCGGCTCGAAGAGCCACCACAGGGCCCGGGCGGGGTGGACCAGATCGGCCAACGGAGAACCTTCCTCGAAGGGGGCGTGGAGCGTGCGGGCGCAAGCCGGCGGGGCGCGTGGGACGGTGCGGCGCGGGCGCTGTCCGGGGAACCCCGGTGCGGACAGTGCGGAGGGTGTGTGGTGGAAACGGGGCGGGAACGAGGGTGGCCAGAGGCGCGAAACGCCGGGTTGCACAGGGCTGATGACCACGGCGGCGGTCACGGTAACCCCTGAGCGGGTGTGATGCGGGTCACGGGGAGGTCGCGCGGTTCAGTTCCGGCCGACTCCCCGCGAGATGATGGGGCGAGGTGCCCGCTCCAGGTGCCGGAACCCTCGTAGGAAGCATCGGAAATGGCGCAGATCAACCCCAGCATCCTGTCCGCGGACTTCGCCAGGCTCGCCGACGAGGCCGAGGCCGTCAGGGGTTCGGACTGGCTGCACGTCGACGTGATGGACAACCACTTCGTGCCCAACCTCACCCTGGGCGTCCCGGTGGTCGAGGCCCTCGCCCGTGCCACCAGCACGCCGCTCGACTGCCACCTGATGATCGAGGAGCCGGACCGCTGGGCCCCGCAGTACGTCGAGGCCGGTGCCGGGTCCGTCACCTTCCACGTCGAGGCCGCCGCGGCGCCCGTCCGGCTGGCCAGGGAGATCCGGGCCAAGGGCGCCCGCGCGTCGATGGCGCTCCGGCCGGCCACGCCGATCGAGCCCTACGAGGACCTGCTGCCCGAGCTGGACATGCTGCTGATCATGACGGTCGAGCCGGGCTTCGGTGGCCAGGCGTTCCTCGACATCATGCTGCCGAAGATCCGCCGCACCCGGCAGCTGATCGACAAGCACGGTCTGGAGCTGTGGCTGCAGGTGGACGGCGGGGTCTCCGCGAGCACCATCGAGCGCTGCGCCGAGGCGGGCGCGGACGTGTTCGTGGCCGGTTCCGCGGTGTACGGCGCGGAGGACCCGGCCGGGGCCGTCGCCAAGCTGCGCGAGCTGGCGGACGCGGCGACGGCGGACTCCTGGTGGGGCTGCAAGCACTGAATCACCGGGGACACCGCCCCCGACCAGCGGTGACGAGTTGTTGATCAGCTGTGACGATCACGGTGCGGCCCGCCGGGCCGGCCCGACGTACAGTGCTGGCTGACTGTCGGAGGGGAGAACCGTGGACCTGGACCACCAGGGGAGTGGGCACACCGGAGCGGGTGCCGGGGTCGGTGCCGGGGGGCGGGCGGTGGCCGCACCGCCGCTGCCCGCCGCACCGCCCCCACCGGTCGCACCGCCGCTGCCGCCCGGGTCGCCCGTGGGTGCGCCGCCCGCTGTGCCGCCCGCCGCGCCGCCCGCCGCGCCGCCCGCGATCGGGCCGGGCGGGGACGGGGCGCGGCCGGGGGCGGCGCTCCTCGGGTCCCTCCGGTCGGGGGCGTTCGGCCCCGGGACGCTCGGGCGGCGCCGGCTGCTCCGGGCCGGTCTCGGCCTCGGCGGTCTGGCCCTGGTCGGTACCGGCACGGCGGTCGCCCTCTCCGGCGGCTCCTCGGACCCGGACACCCCGGGCGGTTCCGGCGGGACGGGCACACCCACCGGTGCCGGCACGCCCACCCCCACCCCCACCGCGTCCACCGCGGCCGTCGTCCCCTCGCTGCGCAACGAGGAGCAGCGCTCGGCCGCCCGGAACGGCGCTGCGGTGAAGATGATCACGATCGTCCCGCAGGGCATCGCCCGCCCGGCCGACCTGCCGGTCTGCGTCGCCCTGCACGGGCGCGGCGCCACCGCCCAGGCGTGGACCGACCTCGGGCTGCCGCAGATCCTGGTCGCCGCCATCGCGGCCGGCGTGCCCCCCTTCGCGGTGGTCGCCGTCGACGGCGGCGACGCCACCTACTGGCGGCGCACGCCGTCCGGCGACGACCCGCAGAAGATGCTGCTGGACGAGCTGCCCGGCTGGCTCGCCAAGCAGGGGCTGCGCGCGCCCGAGGCGGTCATGGGCATATCGATGGGCGGCTTCGGCTCGCTCCGCTACGCCCGCAACCGGGGCGCCGGTTTCGGCCCGGTCGCGGTGCTCAGCCCGGCGCTGTTCCGTAGCTGGGGGGACGCCAAGGCGGTCGGCGTCTTCAAGGACGAGGCCGACTGGCGCGAGCACGAGCCGCTGCTCCACCAGGACCAGCCGCACGGCCGCCCGATCGGCGTCTGGTGCGGCACCGAGGACCCGTTCTGCGACGCGGCCCGCAAGCTGGTCGGCGACACCGTCCAGGCCCGCTTCACCCCCGGGGCGCACGACGCGGCGTACTGGCGCAAGGTCCTGCCGGACGCCGTCTCCTTCCTCGGCCGCGCCCTGGCCGGTCGCGGCGCGGGCTGACGGGTCGGGGGCCTTCGGGCCGGGCCGGTCGGCCCGCGGGTGGTGGAGGAACGCGCCCGGTTGATGGATGATCAATGCCGACGACGCCGGCCCCGGACCGCACGGTCCGGCCGGTCCCGACCCGCACGGTGGTGGAGCAGCGACATGAGCAACCTCGATCAGAAGCCCGCCCCGACGCCCTGCGGCGGCGAGTCCGGCGGCGGCCCGGTCCGCGAACTGCTGACCGGACGCCAGGTCCCGCTCGGCGAGAGCACCGTCGTGCGCCGCCTGCTGCCCAACCTCGGCCGCCGGATGGTCGGCGCCTGGTGCTTCGTCGACCACTACGGCCCGGACGACATCGCCGACGAGCCCGGGATGCAGGTCCCGCCGCACCCGCACATGGGCCTGCAGACGGTCAGCTGGCTCCACCAGGGCGAGGTGCTGCACCGCGACAGCCTCGGCAGCCTGCAGACCGTCCGCCCCTACGAGTTGGGCCTGATGACCTCCGGCCGGGCGATCTCGCACTCCGAGGAGTCCCCCCGCGAGCACGCCCGCTACCTGGAGGGCGCCCAGCTCTGGGTCGCCCTCCCGGACGCCCACCGGCACACCGCCCCCACCTTCGAGCACCACGCCGACCTGCCCGTCGTCACCGCCCCCGGCCTGCGCGGCACCGTCATCCTCGGCAGCCTCGACACCGCGACCTCCCCCGGCACCGCCCACACCCCCCTGGTCGGCGCCGACCTCGCCCTGACCGAGGGCGCCGACCTCAAGCTCCCCCTGGAGCCCGGCTTCGAGTACGCGGTGCTCTCCATGTCCGGCAGCGTCGACGTCGACGGCGTCCGCGTCGAACCCGGCTCGATGCTCTACCTCGGCAGCGACCGCCGCGAACTCCCCCTCCTCGCCCGCACCGACGCCTCCGTCCTCCTCCTCGGCGGCGAGCCGTTCGAGGAGAAGCTGGTCATGTGGTGGAACTTCATCGGCCGCTCCGGCGAGGAGATCGTACAAGCACGGAACGACTGGGAAAAGGGGATTCGCTTCGGCGAGGTGCACGGCTACGACGGTGCCCGCCTCCACGCCCCCGCCGTCCCCGACATCCCTCTGAAGGCCCGCGGACGGGTGCGCTGACCTGAGAAGATGCTTCGGATGAAGCATCTGTTCCGATCGCTGTCGACCAGACTGTTCCGGCATCCGAAGCGCATCGGAAGGGCAGTGGCGGGACAAGTTCCGCTTCCCGTGCCTGCCTCCTCGGGAGGCAAGACACGGGGCGCGTCGATTCTCAGGTCTACGCGCGTTTCGCAAGGTCTGCTCGTACTGGTGCCGACTTCTTTGCTGACTTTTCTGACTGGTCGTCAGTGACGGATTGGCCTGGTCGGCCACCGCTTGACCGAGCCGACTTCGCCGTGTTTCGGACTGCACCACGGTCATGTTGCTGATTCGAAAACCTGCGTCGTTGTGGAAGAAGCGGCGCGCGGAGCCCCGAGGAGCGCGCGCTACAGCGAGATCACCGTGGATCCGGCGGTGCTCGGCGGCTCCTTGTCGTGCCGTGTCTTGTCGGCCGGGAGGTCCGCGGCGGTCCGGTTGCCCTCCTGGCGTCGCACCGGTCAGCAGCAGCGGACCGGCACCCGTTTCTCACGCTCTGCGGGGCGCATCCGTTCGTACGCTCAGCGGGTGGGGACGGGGGCGTGCGGGTGGAGGAGGCGGTGGCGGTGGGCGAACTCACCCGCCGCATCGTAGGTCCCGCACGTGAGCAGGACAGCGTTGATGCGCTCGGCTTCGCTGCGTGGCAGGCGGGTTCCGTCGGCCCGGGTCCCGTGCCGGTCGACCTCGGCGCCTCTCCTGCATCCGGTTCGATGAGCGACTACTTCAAGGACGGGCCCGGTCAACTCGCGGGACTTGTCGCGGGAGAAGATCGGCGCAGGGAAGCCGAAGGCGCCGGCCCACAGAAGGTCGAACCCGTCAACGAGCAGCAACGGGGCAGGGGTAGCTGTGGTTTCGGGCATCACGACACCGCTTCCAGGAAGAAGTCAGCGATTCGGCGGGGCTCGAACGCGGCCGCTCGCCGATACACGGTCTGTGTAGTCGCGGCGTACAGTATGTCATCTTCCAGCAGGGTTTGTGCCGCCTTGTGAAGGGCGGTCGGTCCCTTGCCGTGGTCGACGAGCAGGTGGTCGCCGTGGCCGGTCGGGTCGATCAGGGCCGGCAGGTTGCCCACACGGTAGGCGATGACCGGGGTGCCGACGCTCATCGCCTCCAGTGCCACCAGGCCGAAGGTCTCCTTGAGGCTGGGAACGATCACGACGGCTGCTCCGGCGAGCCAGGGCAGCACCTCGTCCCAGGCCAGTGCCCCGCGCAGGTGGACACCCGGGGTGCGGGCCGCCGCCTGGCGGCAGCGGGCGAGGAGTTCGGACTGCGAGCCCTCGCCGGCCTCGAACCCGGCTTCGGCGAGGGCTACCTCAACCGGCCGGTCCCAACCGGCGGTGGTCTCCAGCAGGTCGAGCCCGCCCTTCTCCGGTCCGAGCCGCACGAGGACGCGCACCGGACCGCTGCGGCGCAGCTGCTCGCGGCGGGACGGCGGCGGCAGGGCCACCGAGGCGTCGGCCAGGAGTGCGTTGGGCACGACGCGGACAGCACGGCTGCCCCGGGCCGCCGAAGCCCTGGCCGACCAGCTCGCCGCCACGCACCCCCTCGACCGGGTCGTCTACCGCGGCGGTGCCCGTGTGCCCGTCCGGGCCTGGGCCGAAGCCGCCGCCCTGGCCCGAATCGCTGTCGTCTACAACACCGGCACTCTCACCGTCGCCTGCGAACACTTCGTCCAGCTGGTGGAGCTTTTCGACGGATTGGACTGCGGGTGGACCAGTCACCCCGGCCCAGACAAGGCCACCCGCAGCCTGCGCACCATTGAAGGCGCCGCCGACCGGCTGATCTCCCACCACCGTTGTAGGTGGGGCTTCGGACTGAGGCCGGAAGCGATCACCACCGTGGGGGGCGACGTAGCGGGATGCTGGCTGGGGGACTCGGGGCCGGTCAGCGGCCCGTCATATCCTTCCGGGTGACGGGCCGCAGCCACTTCCTAACGCCGGCCGCTCCTGCGCACCGGAACCGCAATCGCGGCGAACCCGGTGCCAAGCAGCGTCATTGCGGCCGCGTCGAGTTCGGGGTGCCGCACAAGGATCACAACCATCACACCAGCTGCCAGCGCCGAGCGGCTCAGCTCGATCACCTCGGAAGGTGTCCAACCTCCCGCTGGCGGCACACCCGGCCGCCGTTCAACGTCATCCACAGAGCACCCTTCCCTCGCGAATCTGAGTGATGGGCGGCGCCGCTCCCGGGATCAGTCTGGCAGTGCATCGAGGAGGTCGTGGCACCCGAAGTGGGTGCCTCGCAACGTTCGAAGATCCAGTCGGCCGATCACCCCCGGTGCGGGACTGGACACGGCCTCCTACAATCGAAGATTCAAAGGCAGAAGGCCCGAAAGTCCGTCATGTAACTTTGAATAACAGTGCTAGCGCGCAGCTTGCATGGGCCGATTTCGCCAAAGAGCCTTGGATTGTGAATAGTTTATATGGGGTTCCAGGTCCAGTACGGCTGGCGTCCTGGTCCGGTCCGCGCGGCTCGCTCTACCGCTACCGACCCGAACCGGGCGGCGTGCCCAGGGCGGCCCCGGCAACAGCCTCCGGGCCATGGACCAGGAGGCCGTGTACGGCGCTGAGCGCCCGGGCACCTGTCCATACTCCGGTGTCCGGAACGGTGAACAGGCGCACCCCGATCCCGGCGTCGGCGAACCGGCCAGTTTCGATGTACTTGCTGCCACCCGTGCCGCACAGGTAGGTGCCCGCGCCAACCGCCAGGCACAGGTCCACCAGTCGCTGGGTACGCCCCACGCGGGCCGCCAGGTCACTGCTGCGCACCACCCGGCCCGACCAGCCGAGTTCGTCGAGGAGCAGCACCGTGGATGCCTCGGTGATCTGGGCGGTGCGGTCGGTCGTGTCGAACTGGTCGAGCAACAGGCGCAGCCGCTCCGCGAACGCATGCCAGAACGGTGAGGCCCGGTACTGCTCCCGGAGGATGCCTTCCACCTGGCGGCGGCTGCGCGCCGGATCGGTGAGGCGGGCGTCCCGGATCAGGGTGGCCCGGCCGTTCGGCAGGCTCGTGGGAAGGGAGAGCCACCTGGTGGCGTCGCCGTTCAGGGCGCCGAGGCGGGCGCGGTGCTGGTAGTCGCGGCGGGCGTGCTGGACGTCGTCCAGCACCACCCACACGTCGGCCGCGAGGATCTTCGCCATCACGGACAGTCGCGGAAGCAGGTTCGGTTGGTGGATCGCGCACACCGGCCCCGTGTCCGTGGTGGTCGGGCGATCAGAGGAGGCGGCTGGTGAACCCAGCGTCGATGAGCCGCCGATAGGCATCGTGGACACTCCCGGATACGTCCTGGGCGACGGCGAAGCCGAGCTTCGGGTACTCGATGACCCGCTGGAGGTCACCCACCAGACTGTCGATCACGAGCCGGTCGTCGCCGATGGATTTCACGTAGTCATGCAGGTCCATCGGGGTCGAGGTGCACATCGCGTCCACCTCCGGCCACACCTGGCGGCAGGTGGCGTAAGCCCGCCGCTCCATGTAGGGCATCGAGACGAGCAGCACCGAGGACACCCGGACACCGGCCTCGGCCAGGACCGTACGGCTGAACTCGATGTTCTGCCCGGTGTTGCGGGCGTTCGGCTCCCGCAGGATCGCGGACTCCGGAACACCGAGGGCCGCGGCGTGCTCGGCGAAGTGAACAGCCTCACCGCGCGGGAACGCCTCCGGCCGGCTCGGGTTCGGACCGCCGGTGAAGACGACCCGCTTCACCAGGCCCCGCAGGTACAGCCCGGCCGTCTCGGCGGCCACCCCGAGGTCGTGGGATCCCAGTCCGATCGCCACGTCGCACGGCCGAAGGTCGTGGCCCATCTGCTGGTAGTCCCACAGCAGCGCGGTGTCCGCCCACTGCTGGTCGGTGATCCCGCGCCGGGAAGTGCTCGTCACGTGCTTCTCCTGGTTACCCGAACCGGACTGCCGCACCTCCGCGTTCGAGACTGCCTCGGATGCGTTCGACGGCGCGCAGCTGGTGGCTCATACCGTACGTGGCCGCCTGGGACGCGGCCTCGTTCAGCAGGGCCAGCCCCTCGCCGACGCTCGCCGGGTCGGACAGCAGGATGTGGCCGCGCGCGGTGCCCAGCCGCACCCGCTGCATGGGCGAGGACCCGGTGCCGGCCGACTGCGCGACCTCGATCATCCGGGCCGCCTCGCCGAGATCGCCCGCGCCGCGGTGGACCAGAGCCAGCTTCTGGTGCGCGGTGCCCCAGTCCTCCGGCTCGTCCAAGGCGTCGAACCCCACAATCGCCGCACGCATCAGCGGCACGGCCGCCTCGTGCAGCCCCTGCTTGTCCAGCGAGGTGCCGACCCACAGCCCGGCCCGATGCCGATCGCGCAGACTCAGCCGGACATCGCCGGCCAACCGCCCGTACGCCTCGGCCGCACCCGCAAGGTCACCGGACATCTCCCGGACCACCGCCAGCGACAGGTCCAGCTGTGCCACCCGACGGGGAACTCCCAACTGGTCGAACACCGACCGGGCCGCCGCGTACGACCGCGACGCCGAGAGCGGGCCGAGCAGCACCCCGCGGTCCCGCAGCAGATCGCCCGCGAGCGTCGTCGTCCGCGCGAACAGGTGCAGTCCCCGGTCGTCCAACTCGTCGACCGGCCAGCGCGTTCGCCACCGATCCAGCAGGCTCTCCGCGAACGCGAAGTTCTGCCCGGACGCGGCGAGCACAGCCCGCTCGATGTCCTCGGCCCACGTCTCGTACTCCCACAACCGGGGCCCGCCCCCGGCCCGGGCGGCCACCGGGCGTTCTGTCCCGGACAGGACCGCCTCGAAGCGCAGCACGGCGGTCGGATGGAGGCGGCCCAGAGCCGTGTCCAGAATTGCCTGGGTGTCCGGCCGGGGCGTCGTGCCCGCCCCCAAGCGCTCCCAGTTCGACACCGTCCGCACCGCGACACCTAAGTCTGCGGCGAAGTCCCGGACGCTGCGCCGACTGGCCAGCCGCAGGGCCCTGGCCTCGACCCCGCTCCACTCGCTCACGGTCACGTGCATCACCTCCCGAGTCGGCGACCATCGAAGCACTCACCGACCGGCCGGTGCGGCGTAACTGCCACGCAACTGCCACAACCGTTCATTCCCTGCGCCGACTGTGCCCGGCACGCTGGAGGAACTGAAGCCCGGATGCAGAGGAGAGCGGCGCCGATGCTGACCGAACAACTGCTCGTACCATTTCCCCTGGTCGTCGGACTCCTCAACTCGTCCGTAGCCAACTCCCACCGTCGGCGGGAGGCACTGGCCGAGGTCCTTCAGAGCTTCTGCCGAGAGCGGGAGTTGGAGCTCTCCACGGTGATCACCGACGACGGTAGCGATCCCGAAGCGATCGTCACGTCCATCACCGGGACGGGGCTGTACGCCGTGGTCCTGCCGACGGACGCACACCTCGGGTCCAGGGGACGCGCGGACCGGCGGCGACAACGCCTTCAAGCAGCCGGGATACGGCTGATGGTGGTGCGCGGCCGGCAGCCGGCCCGGCGCCGCTCGGCGCCCGACTTCGGTACGGGCCTTACGGGACCCCGAGCGTTCGGGTAGCAGCTCAGAGAATGTTCCACCCGGTGTCGACCTGACCGAGCCGTAGCCCGTCGACCCGGCGCCGGACCTCCTCGAGAGTCGGGCTGCCCGCCCTGGCGCGCTTGGCGTTCGTGGTGATCATCCGCAACTCGCGCAGGTCGCGCAGGACGGCATAGCCGCTCCAGGTGGTCACGTCGAAGCCGTACAGGTCGGCGAATCCCTGGTAGTGGCTGCGGCCGTAGTCGAACCGGCGGCAGTGGATCTCCACCGTGACGAGATCCAGTTCAGGAGGGCCGAAACAGGCCGTGTCCCAATCGCACAGCACCGCCGCTTCGCCCTGATGGAGAGCGTTCCGGTGCTGGGGATCGCCCTGCAGAAGACCGGGTCGCAGGACGAAACGAACGTCGGCCAGCGCCGGTTCGAGGTCGGACAACCGCTGCCGCAGAAATGCCGTGTCAGCAGGTGGCAGAGCCGTGATCGACGCGATCGACCGACGGATCGCCCCGGCCGTGTCGAGCGGCCGGACCGCGAAGGGAGGAGGTGGGAGTTGATGCAGGGTACGAAGAGGGCCAGCGAGATGCGCGGCCGGCACAGGGTGGTCGGGCTGGGGGAGGTACTGCCAGAAGGTGACGGCGTGCTCGCCGACGACGACGGGCTGCTCCACCGGCAGCAGTTCGACGGTCGGGAAGTCGCGCCGGCTGAGCCACCGAACCAGCCGCACGGTGCGCGCGACGTCCCCCACGGGAGTTCCCGCACGGGCGATCTTGGCCACCGCTCCGGCGGACCGAAGCAGGAACACCGCGTTGGTGTGGCCGCGCAGCATCTCGGCACCTGCAGGGTCCACCCCGATACGCCGGCAGGCCTCTTCGAGGACGGCGTGCACCTCGGACTCGGCGAATCCGCCGATGACAACCGGAACAGTCATGCCCATAAGGCTGACGGGCGGGAGCCGTTCCTGTCACCTCTTGCCGGTCGGGAGGGCGAGAACTTCGCCGAGTTCGCGGACCGCGCGTGTGGCACGTACCCGGGCGGGCAGTATGTTGATCACCTCCTGGGCCCGGACACCCAGAATCTCGGTCCGATGCGCTTCAGGGACCGCCAGGACTGTGTGACGGGCCAGCTCGCACGCCTCGGTCGCGTCGTGCTCCTGGGCCAGACACATGGCGTGTTCAAGCGCCAGCAGGGCCGGGTCAATGCCGCTGTGGTCCGGGTACAGCGACAGGGCCTCGTCCTGGGCCTGACGGGCGTCCTGCACCTCACCGAGTGCGGTGTGCGCGCCGGACAGGTAGAGGAGCAGTCGGCGCCGCGGGAACGCCCAGGCATCGTCAGGGGCCGAGGGAGGGCATCGGTCGAACAGATCGTGGGCCTGCGCGATCGCGGTTCGGGCGCCCTCGACGTCGCCCTGCCGGGCTCGCGCGCGGGCTTCGGCTGCAGCGGCGAACGCCCCGGCGGCAGTTGCCCGGCCGCGGTTGAGCAGACGGGCTTCGCGCGTCAGGCTCACAGCGCGCTCCAGCGGGCCGTAGTAGTACGGCAGCATCGCGGCCTGAACCCGCACGTGGGCCCGAAGCTCCCCGCTTCCGCTGTCGTCGGCCGCCGAGCGTGCCGTTCCGTACCACAGCCGGGCCTGGTCCAATCGCCCCAACTTCATCAACGCGTCCGCGACCAGGGTCGCCAGTACTGCGATCATCTCGGACAGACGGCTCTGCACCACGGCCGGCTGCCGGTTAGCAGCAAGCAACCGGACTTCCTCGAGAAGCTGTACGAGCCGGGCCAGCATCTGACTCGGAGGCGAAGCAACGTATGTCCGACGCAGGTCCATGATCTGCTCGTCCAGGACCTCCAACTGGGTAACGCTGGCCGTTGTGCTGGCGAGCGTTGCCTCGACCTTACGACGGTAGGAGTCGACCAGGTCGTGGAAGGCGTCGCTGGGCGCACTCCAGGGGACCGGGCGCGGCACCAACAGGTTGCCAGGCCCTGTAGCCGGTCCGGCTGCGTCGGCTCCGGGGCAGGATGCCGTTCGGTAGTCCCCTGCCAGGCCGAGTCCCTGGGCATCAGCTTCGTACAGGCGGCAGAGCAGATCGAGCGTTCCGCCTCGTGGTGTTCGGCCCGTCTCCCAAGCTCCCAACTGGTCCGGGTCCACGTTGGGCCGAACCAACCCCAACCTCTCGCAGAGCTGGACCAGCTCATCCACCGCTTGGCGCAGCGTCCACCCCCGGCCAAGACGATGCGCGCGAAGCCAACTCACGTCGCAGCAGCTGACGATCTCCGCCACTGCGGCCTCGACCGTCCAACCGTTCTCCTGGGCGCGAGTTCTGATCCGCGCTGCGCAGGACGGCTTGTGTACCACTGCCCACCTCCCCGGTCACTGACGGGATCCTAATCACCAGTTACTGACTGGGAGTGGAAAACCACAACTAGTTACTGCCTTGTGGTCCTAGAAGCCACCGACCCGTGAGCTCGGCGGAGCACCAGTAACAAGTTCTGTTTGCCGCGAACGCGCCGTCCCGCGAATCTCTGTGGACAGGCGACGGACGCGGTGCCGCCCATCGACGGCCCGGGAAGCCTTGCCGACACGCACATCCCCGGAGGACCTGCCATGATCCGCGTTGCCAAATTCACTGCCACGGTCACCCTCGCAGCAGTTCCCGTCTTCCGGGAGCTGCTGGTCCGCAGCATCACCAACCTCGACGGCTTCACCCTGGATGACGACAGGGCCTATGCACTCAGGTTGTGCATCTCGGAGCTACTGGCCAACGGCGTCGAGCACGTGGGCCTCGGAGACAAGGCCGAACTGCTGGTCGAAGGCGACCTGGACAAGCCGCGCGGGAGGCTGCGGGTCACCGTCACCGACGGCGGCCTGACCGTCCCGGAGATGAACGGGAAAGTCGAGGAGCTGGATGCGACCAGCGGTCGTGGCCTCGCGGTTCTGGGGGGCTACGCCGACGACGTCGGCTGGGGTCAGCGCACCGACGGCGCCGGCAAGCCCGTTGGCTTTTCGGTTTGGTTCGAGCTCAACGTGCAGCCGCTTTCCGTCGAAGGCCAGGCCACCGCGCAAGTGGAAGTCCGGCCGGAGGTTGCCTCGGTTCGATCGGGCAGGGCAGCGCCGACACCCGCACGCATTCGTGCTACGGGTCGCAGGCGCCTGGCCAGGGTTCGCGACGTCCCGCGTAGCAGCAAGGACCACCTGGCGGCCTGACCCGGCAGATGTCGAACCGCCCCGAACGGCAGGGGCGGCACACCGGCGCCGAACAACGGCGCCGGCCCGCCGCCCGCGCCAACGCACCTTGCCCGGCCGGGGCAGCCGGGCCCTACGAACCCCAAGAACAGAAGGGTGCCGACGTGACCGCCACTCGGTTACGACCGCCGCCGTACGTGCTCGGCCGGCGCTGGCTGGCCGGGGCCAGCAGCGATCCCCGCTTCATCTACGGCGCGTGGACGCGCGGCAGGGCCGCGCTGGTCCCGGTGAGTTGCCGCTTCGACGCCATCCAGGTCGACGATGTGAGTCGGACCCGTGCCATGGTCGAGGAACTGCGCACCTCCGAGCGCGTTACCGGCCCGGTCCTCGTCGACCACGGTGCCCGGACGAGCTACTGGCTGGTGCCGGTGCGTCCCGATGCCCTCTGGGCGATGCGCGACAGCGAGCTGCTGACGGACCGTGGCGATCGACCCATGGTGGCGATGCCGGCACCGGGCGTTGGCCAGGTCGACGGCCGGGAGTGGCTGGTCGACCCGGACGGTAGCGGGGCGCTGACCGCCCACGCGGACCTGGCGGTGGCCCTTCGGCTGGCACGCATGGCCGAAGGGCGGCGGCTGCGGGGACGCGAACCCGCCCGCCGGACATGTGGTCGGCCCCAGCCCGCCGAGACCCGAAAGCCGAGGACGTGACGACCACTACTGCTGCCACGGTCTCTTCGGCCGCCGTCCCCGCGCGGCAGGTCGGGGGCATGAGTCGGCTCGCCGCCGGTACCCGCCACCCGGAGGCTCGCGCGCCGATGGGTGGCTCCCGGCCTGCGGCGGCGTCGGGAGCCACCGCCACCGGACTGGGCGACGCCCGATGCGGCCTCGCCGCCACCCCGCGGCCATGTGAGGGGACGGTGGCGGCGCGAAGGGACCGCGCCCGGGCGGGAGCGGCGCGGGTCCCGGGCCGGTCTGCCGCATCAGCCCCCGCAGCGGCGGCAGACCGGCCCGCGGTCACACCGAGCAGAAGTGCGGCCATCGGGCCGAACCATCACGGACTCACCAGGAGGTATCCGATGACGCTGGTCGCCGCGCACGGCAGGCCCGGCGCCGGGAAGTCGACGCTCACCGGCATGATCGCCGACGCGATCACCGAACTCGGTCGCCCCGTCGGCATCGTCAAGCTCGGCGCGCCCCTGTACGAGCTGCAGGAGGAGGTCTACCGGGCTGCCGGCGCGGCGCCTCCGCAGCCCGGCCAGCAGGACGGCACGCTGCTGAACGCGCTCGGGATGCACCTGCGGCGCATCAACCCCGCCGCGCTCACCGACCGGTTCGCGCGGACCGTCGCCGAGCGAGTCCATGACCGGCCCGACCTGGTGATCCTGTGCGACGACATGCGTCCCGCCGACACCGCCGCCCTGCGGGCCCTCGGGGCGGTGTTCGTCCAGGTGTGGGCGCCCGACGACATGCGTCTGACCCGGAAGGCCGGGCGCGGCGACCTCGCCCAGGGCAGCGACGATCACCCGACCGAGGGCGACATCGCCGACTTCGACCACCGGGTGGAGAACACCGCTTCCCTGGAGGCCCTGCGCGAGCGCGCCCGCCACCTCGTGCGCGAGGTGTTGCGGTGATCCTCACCGGCCCGGAGATCGTCCGGGAGCGCGAGGCCGGGCGGATCACCATCGAGCCGTTCGACCCGTCCCAGGTCAACCCGAACTCCTACAACTACCGGCTCGGCGAGACGCTTCGGGTGCACCGCAG
Organism: Kitasatospora sp. NPDC059327; assembly: GCF_042752535.1. Classification (NCBI taxonomy): domain Bacteria; kingdom Bacillati; phylum Actinomycetota; class Actinomycetes; order Kitasatosporales; family Streptomycetaceae; genus Kitasatospora; species Kitasatospora sp. NPDC059327. The sequence continues at coordinate 112,742 of NZ_JBHYYB010000023.1, forward strand.
TCACGAGCTGGACACCCGCGCCACGGCCCGGCCGCTGGACGAGTTCACCATCCCGCCGACCGGGGCCCTGCTCCTGCCCGGCCGGATCTACCTCGGCACCACTCTCGAATCGGTCGGCAGTACGCACTACGTGCCGTCGCTGATCGGCCGCTCCAGCCTCGGCCGGATCGGCATGTTCCTCCAGTTCAGCGCCGACATGGGCAACCTCGGCGCGGTGCACCGCTGGACGCTGGAGATCGAAGTCGTCCACCCCACCCTCGTCCACGCCGGCGACAGGACGGGCCAGATCAGCTTCACCGCCACCTGCGGCCCGGTGCGCCTCTACGACGGGCACTTCGGCCGGATCAGCGAGGCGACCGCCCCGGACCGGCCCGAATTGCTGGCAGCCTCCCGCTGACTCCCGATTGGAGACACCACCCCATGATCCTCACCGGCCCGGAGATCGTCCGGGAACGCGACGCCGGCAGGCTCACCATCGAGCCGTTCGACCCGGCGCAGGTCAACCCGAACTCCTACAACCTCACCCTCGGCCCGACGATCCTCGTCTACACCGGCGCGGTGCTGGACACCCGCCGCCAGAACGACTTCGTCATGCTGGACATCCCCGAGGAGGGGATCGTCCTCGACCCCGGCCGGATCTACCTCGGGGCATCCGTCGAGGTGATCGGCTCCGACCACTACGTGCCGATCATGCACTCCCGCTCCGGGTCCGCCCGCCTCGGTGTGTTCAGCCACGTCACCGCCGACCTGATCGACCAGGGCTCGCACGGCCAGCTCACCCACCAGCTGCGCGTGGTGCAGCCGGTCACCGTCTACGCCGGTATCTCCCTCGCCCAGGTCGACTTCCGCCGCACCCAGGGCGAGCCGATGCTGTACGACGGCAAGTACCAGGGCAGCCGCGGACCGCAGGCCTCGCAGATCCACCTGGACCCCCACCACCTCGGGACCGCCGCATGAACGGCCACCCGCCCGCGGCGGCCGCCTTCGCCCCGAACCCCGCCGGGACGTGCCCCGACGAGACGGCCGCGCGTCTGGCGGCCACCGCCTACGACGCCATCCGCCACCGCTATGTCGAAGGCCGCCGCCAGATCGCCGCCGCAGTGCTGGCCGCCGATGGCAGGGTCTTCGTCGGCCTGCACCTGGAGGCCATGGTCGGCTGCTACTCGCTGTGCGCGGAACGCTCGGCCCTCGCACAGGCGGCGCTGTACTGCGATTACCCGCTGGTGGCCATGGCCGCCGTGCGCTACCCGAAACCGTCGGAGGGCGGCCCGGCCCGCATCGTCGCCCCGTGCGGCGGCTGCCGGGAACTGGTCCTCGACCACGCCCCGGATATCCAGGTCGTCGTCCCCCGTGACGGACAGGGCGTGCTGTTCCCGCTGACCGAGCTGCTGCCGGACAAGTACGTCGGCACGAAGTGGACCAACCACCCCGCCAACTACGCCGAGTGATCAATCAGTGACCGCTGGTACGGTCCCTTCGCCGTGCCCTACGGCACCGCGTAGCACGCGTACAGCAGTACAGAAAGAGAGCACATGCCCACCACCATCCGCCGCGCCGTCATCCCCGCCGCCGGCCTCGGCTCCCGCCTCCTGCCCCTCACCAAGGCCACCCCGAAGGAGATGCTGCCCGTCGGCGACCGCCCCGTCATCGAGCACACCGTCCGTGAGCTGATCGACAGCGGCATCACCGACATCACCATCGTCGTGAGCGGCGACAAGTCGCAGATCCAGGAGCACTTCCGCCCCAACCCGGCGCTCGTCGCCCAGTTGCGCGCCGACGGCAAGGACGCGTACGCCGACGCGGTCGAGGAGGTCGGCGAGCTGTCCCGCCGCGGCCACATCACCTACCTCTACCAGCACGGCCCCTACGGCAACGGCACGCCCGTGCTCAACGCGGCCCGCAACTTCGGCGACGAGGCGTTCATGGTGCTCTGGCCCGACGACGTGTTCGTGGCCGACGTGCCGCGTGCCCGCCAGCTCATCGCCGCGTTCGAGCAGACCAACGCGCCCGTCCTCGCCCTGATGCCGATGGACCCGGGCGACTCCGAGCGGTACGGCGTCCCCGTGGTCAAGGAGGACCTGGGCGGCGGGTCGCTGCGCATCACCGGCCTGGTCGAGAAGCCCAAGCCCGAGGACGCCCCCTCCCACTACGCCGCGATCGGCGGCTACGTCCTCACCCCCGGCGTCGTGGACGAACTGCGCGAGCAGACCCGCCGCCACGAGGAGAACCCCGTCGGCGAGATCTACCTGACCGACGCCATCAACGCCTACGCCGCCCACCGCGCCGTCTACGGGCAGGTCATCCAGGGTCGCTGGTACGACACCGGCGGCCACCTCGCCTACCTGACCGCCCAGTTCGCCGCCGCCCTCGCCCACCCCGAGTACGGGCCCGCGATGCGCCGACTCGCCCAGGACCACGCCAACGACGGCACCAACTAGCCACCCAGGCCGCGTGGGGCCGCCATCACAACCGCGGCCCCACGCGGGCCGAGCCACCGATAGGAGGACCGAACCCGGATGACGACCATCCTGGCGACGCTGCCCACCGACCGCGTGTACGAGCCGGTCATCGACACCCACGACACCTGGGGCGTGGCCAACCCGGTGGCAGGCTGCGTTGCCCGCTGCAGCTACTGCTACCTCAAGGACCTCGGTCAGACCGGCGTGCGGCCCGTTGTCCTCGCCGGCCCCGAGGAGACCGTCCGCCTGCTGCTCGCCCACCCGCACTACCACCCGCGCAAGCCCTACGCCCTCTACACCTGCACCGACGCGCTCGCCACACCCCTGAACCGCGAACATCTCGTCGGCCTGCTGCGCGCCCTCGTCGCCGCCAGCGTGCGCAACCCGGTGTGCATCATCACGAAATTCCACATCCCCGACGACGTCGTCGCCGAGATCGTTGCCGCCCGCGCCGCCGGCCTGCCCGTCGTGGTGTACCTCTCCTACTCGGGCCTCGGCCGCGACATCGAGAAGGGCATCCAGCACGAACGGCTGCGCGACAACTTCCCGCGCCTGCACGCCGCCTCGATCCCGGTCGTCCACTACTGGCGGCCCGCACTCCCCGACAACTCCACCCCCGAGATCATGGAACGGATCCTCGGCTGGGCCGCCAAGTGGGCGGAGTGCTCGGTGACTGTCGGCCTCAAGGTCAAGCCCAGCGCCCGCGAGCAGGCCGCCGCCCTCTGGCCTGTCCTCGCCGACCCCGACCTCGACCTCCACGCCGCCGAATCCATCTGGCCGGACACCGCGCGGGCCTTCCTCGACAACATCCCCGAGGCATGCGCCCGCCACCCGATCTACGAGACCAACAGCTGCGCCCTCGCCTACGTCCTGGGCCGAGCCGACCGCGCCAACGTCTACGGCTCCCGGATCTGCACCGAGGTCAACCGCTGCCCCGTTGGCCAGCGCGGACGCTGCACCGTCACTCTGGCCGTGCGCACCCCCGTGTCCGAGGAGCGGATCCGGGCCGAGCTGCTGTGCATCGGGCTCGGCGCGGCCACCTACGTGTGGGAGCCGGCGACCGGGACGCTCGTGCTCGGCGGGCCCGCCGAGATGCGCGACCAGCACCACCTCGCCCAAGCCCTCGGTGTCACCGTCCGCGCGCCGCGCGCCGCCGACGACCGCATGTGGTCCGGCAAGGCCGCCGGTGGCCTCCCCCTGATCATCCCCACCCGGGCCGCCGAGGAGACGCCGTGCTGACCATCGATACGGCGTGCATCTTCTTCCCGCGCGGCGGCAGTGCGCAGGTGATCCGCTACCTCAACCTGGAGCTGAACCAGCGCGGGCACACCACCCGCCTGCTCGCCGGCTCCCTCGGCGAATCCGGCACGCCCGGCCACGCTCGCACGTTCTACGACGGCCTCGACCTGCGCCCCTACTCCTACGACCGGGCCCACCAGCGGTGGAAGGACGGCGAGAACGCTCAGGAGCACGGCGACCGCCCCTTCCACCCCTCCTACGAGGACCGCACGCAGCCCGGCGTCGGCTGCCCCGACCCGATGTTCTCCGCCGTCTCCGACCAAGGCGCCGCAGACCTCGCCGACTCCTGGCACCACCACCTCGCCCGCAACCGCACCATCGGCGCCGTCGACGTCGTCCACCTGCACCACCTCTCCCACCTGCAACCGGCCGCCGCCCGCGCCTGGCCTCGCGCACCGAAGGTCACCACCCTGCACGGCACCGAGCTGAAACTGATCGCCGGCATGCGCGACCGCCTCGCCCTCGCCATGTCCGTCGGCACCAAGCCCGGCGACCTCGCAGCCGAGCTGCCGATGCACCGACCCGACCGGGCCTCGGCCGTCGACCACCTCGCCCTTCGCTGGGGCCTCACCGACGCCGAGCACCACCTCCTCGGCGCCACCGACTGGGCGCAGTGGGTGAACGCCGCATCCTGGCTCATCGCCCTGCGAAGCGCCGCCGCCATCGCAGGTGAGATCGTCACCGTGTCCGAGCACGACCGCGACCTCGCCCGCCAACTGCTCCCCGCCCTCACCGGACGCGACATCCAGGTGATCACCAACGGCGTGAACACCGACCGCTTCCACCCGCAGTCGCGCGACGACGACCAGCGCCGCCGCAACCTGCGCCGCTGGCTCGTCGACGACCCACGGGGCTGGGACGCCGGCGCGAAACCGGGCAGCATCCGCTACACCGAAGCTGACCTGACCCGCCTCACCGACCCCGCCACCGGCAGGCTCCGCCCGATCATCCTGTGGACCGGCCGGTTCCTGGACTTCAAGCGCGTCCCGATCATGCTCGAAGGCTTCGCGAAAGCCCGGGCCCGACTCGACACACCCCCGGTGCTCCTCATGTGGGGCGGCTACCCGGGGGAGTGCGAGGGCACCCACCCCGCCATCCTGGCCCGCCGACTCGGCATCGCCGACGATGTGTTCTTCACCGGCTGGCGCGGCCACGACGACCTGCCCGAAGGACTGCGCACTGCCGACGTCATGGCCGCCCCCGCGGTCGACGAGCCCTTCGGCATGGTCTACATCGAGGCCATGGCGTGCGGGACCCCGCCGATCGCGACTTCCACCGGCGGCCCGGCCCGCACCATCACCCCGGCCGGAGACCGCGCGAACGGCTGGCTCGTCGCCCCCGACGACGCCACCGACCTCGCCGCCGCCCTGGTCCACTCTCTCACCGACCGCCACGAACGCTCCCGTCGCGCTGCGAACGCCGCCATGCACGCCCGCCTCGTCCACGGCTGGGAGCACGTCGCCGACCGCTACACCGAGACCTACCAGCGGGCCGTCGCCGCCGGGGCGTCGTTGTGACCGCGACCGCCGAGCCGCACCCCAGCGGCTCGTACTTCCTCGCCCCGCCCGGCCGCACCCGCCCACCTCACGACCCGATCCCCGCCCGGCGGCGCCCCTGGCGCGCCCAACAGGAAGGACCCACCGGCATGTTCGTCCGAGCCCTGCTGTTCGACGTCAACGGAGTGCTCCGGCACTTCGACAACTCCGGCGCCGCCCAGGGAGAGAAGGCCGCAGGCCTCGAACCCGGCACCATCGCCCGCTACGCCTACGACCACCCCTCCTACACCGAAGCCAAGGTCGGCCTCATGACCGACCAGGAATGGGCCGACGGCGTCGAACGGCGCCTCGCCAAGGACTTCGGCGCCACGGCCGCTGCCGCCGCGGTCGCCCCGTGGCGCGCCGACCGGGGCCGCCCCGACGAGGCCATGATCGACCTGCTCGGCCGGATCCGCGCCACCGGCATGCCCTGCGCGGTCCTCAGCAACTTCACGGACGCCCTGCACGCCGACCTCGAAATCCACGGCATCACCGTCGACCACGCCTTCGCCTCCGCCGACCTGCGCGTCACCAAGCCGTCCCCGCTCGCCTTCGAGGCCGCCGCCGACCGCCTCGGACTCCACCCCGGCGAGGTGTACTTCTTCGACGACCAGCTCGGCTTCATCGCGGGCGCCCGCGCCGCCGGCATACCCGCCGAACTCTTCACTGGGCCGCAAGCCCTGGCCAAACGGCTGGCGACTCTCGGCATTGAGGTGAAGGCCCCCGCCACGGTCTGACCGGAGCGCCTGCCCAGGTGCAGCAGTAGACGGCCCCAAGACCTGGTCATGGTGCCCCACTGCCCTGAGCTGCTTCAGGGCCGCCGCCCCGGTCGTCCTGTGAGGTGGCGAGCAAACTCCTCGAACATGTCGTTGCGGCCCCGGCCCCGCACACCTCGCAGCGCCACGAGAAAGCCGGTCAGCAGGGCGAGCTGCCGCAGATGGACGGCGACGGCAGTGAGGAGCCCGACGTAGGGAACAGCTTCGATGCCGCCCAAGAGGTTGTGGATCACGAGGGCTTGGTCCTTCCTTCGATCGACTGGTGCCCTCTGATGACCTCATGCCGGGAATTCGTTGCCAGCGGGTGCTTCGCGGGGTTGTAATGCGGCATGCCTCGAACACCGCCCTCGGGCGCCGACGCGGAACTGATCAACGCGCTTGCTGCTCGCGGCGTGACAGTGTCGGCCTACCAGCTGGAGCGGTGGCGGACGGCCGGCCTGCTGCCCCGAAACCCCCGGCGCGGCCTCGGCCAGGGCCGAGGGTCGGGCGCGGTGCTCCTTCCCGAAACGGTGACGCAGGCCGAGATGCTGGCCCGAGGGGTCAGACAGGGGTGTGCCACTGCCAAGACATTGATCGGTGGAGGGATCGGTCAGGCGTTTGGCACCGCCTCGGTGGTCGAACTGCGCGCGGTGATCAGCGGGCACCTGCGCCGGATGGCGGAGGAAGGTGGCGCGGCCACCGGGGCAGACCTCACGAGCGAGGAGCACGACGAGCGGGCGGAAGAAGCTCTGGTCGCAGTCGGTCGTGACGCCCGCCGCTCGCCCCCCGAGATGCACAACGGTCTTCTGGACATGGCCGGCGACCTGGGCTTCGACGTGTCCGGCATCCCGAGGATGCCGCCCTGGTCGAAGCTTCGGCTCCTGATGCCGATCACCTCCAGGTTGATGGCCGACGGCACCGGCGGGGTGGGGGCGGATGAGTTCGCCGAGGCCGCCGGGGCAGGTTTCGGGATGTCGGCCGAAGCGGTCGAGGACTTCAAGAACACCTTGGCTGCCCGCGAGGTCGAGGTCCTGCGAGACGGCGGCGACCTGTGGAGCGAACTGATGCCCGACCACCAGGACTTCGCAGGCCTGCTCGCGGTGGTCGAAGCGGCAACGGACGAGGACCTCGCTCACGCAACCGCGGCCGTTGTGGGCACAGCGTCGCTGCAACTGTTCGCCGTCCTCGGCAGCGCCGTCGGACTGCACCAGCCGGGCACCGAGATGCCGTGCGTGCCCCGTCCCGACGGCGTCCTGGCGATGCTCCGGCACCCGGTCTGGCATTGCTGGGGGCAGTACCAGACGCCCGCCGGCGTGAACAGGGAAGACGACGTGGCGCTCTGGACGGCCCTGGCGCTCGGCTCCCACCCCGTCAACGTGGAAGCGCTCACGCTCTACGCCGAGTTCCTGCGCCGTGAACTCTGCTTCCCGAGCGCCGAGACCGGCGAGTGACGCGTGAGGTCGACCGCCGAGAGGAAGGACCGGTGCGGCGCGCGACCTGACGACGTGGTCGGCTCGCCAGCCGGGTGCGACCGCCCTCGGGGAGCGTCCGATGCCGCCAGCGTTCAAGCCGAGCTCTGCCCACCACGATTGCTCTTCCCGCTCGTGGACACGGTCGCGGTGAACGACGGGGCCGTGCCGTTGGCGTACTCGCTGTGGCGCGCGGGCGCAGGAACGGCCGGACCCGGAGCCGGTTCTGGCCTCGGCTGGACCTTCGTGGCCGCACGTCGGCCAGCTGCCCGGAGATCGCAGCGGGTGCATTGCTGCTCATGTGCAGATGCTGGTGGTGGCGCCGTGCCGCGCAGGAGCCCGATCTCGTACTCGGAGACCGGTTACGGGCCCCTGTCGGGAGCAGTGGACCGCTCGACTACCCTGACCTGCGGAAACTGCTCGCTGTAGCTCGGGGGAGACCTGTGCGCCGCCGCTCAATCACGTCGATACTCCTGGGTGCTGCCCTCATCGGAAGCCTCACCGCCTGCGCGACCACCCCGCCCCCCACTGCCGCGGCCAGTGCAACGCCCAGCATCAGCCCGTCCGTCGATGCCCGATCGGTGCTCTGCCCGAAGCAGGCATGGCCGCAGCCCATTCCGGCGCGGGCGGTTGGCAACTTCGTTGGCTATGCGATGGTCGGGGAGTTGGACTGCTTCAACGTCACGAAGGCGCTGGCGCCCGACGGGCACGATGTCCTTGACGACGACCTGTCGGTGACCCAGAAGTTCGTCATCGTGAAGATTACGCCTGACGTCGGCACGATGGTCGAGATGGACGACGAAGTGGTCCTCGCAGTGGACACGCGTATGCCCGGAGCCAGCCCGAAGTAGGAGACGACATTCGGAGCTTGGGCGGGATGTCGTTCACGGTTCCTGCGCGCGAATCACGCCCACCCCCACCGACCGCAGCTCCGGCATGCCCGCGCCTGGCGGCATCATCTCCGTCGTCGAGCGGGTCTCCCCTGTCCGGCCAAGGGGTGCGGATCAACCAGCCCGGCCCGCAGGTCTTCGACCCCAAGACCGGCCCGTCTGTGCCCGGCGCCGATGTCGTCACCTATGAGGGGCCGGTCATTCATTGGACGTCCGGCCCCAGCCAGTGGTCTTGTGGAGAGCGCAAGTCCCCACTACCATCGACTGCCTTCCAGGGCCTCCTCGACCGGCACGGCAGCCGGCACCTGCGTTCGTGGCGAGCTATCAGCTGACGCGAAAGGAAACAAGGTCCCCGACAGGGTCAAGCTCAGGCGTACTACCGGCGAGCCCTTACTTGACGGCGGTGACCAACGACCAGACGTGCATGCCTCCCTCGCCCGGCCGGTGCGTCTGGAGGCCCACCGGGCCCCGGTAGAGCGGGCATCCGAAAGGGTGATGGGAGCAACTCCTGCTCCTTGGCGGCTTGTTGCGGGACAATGCCGCTTCCAAGAGTGGTGAATGGTGGCTGGTCCCGTGCCCCGGGCGCTCGACCGGCTGAGGGGGCTACTGAGCACAGAGCCGTTTTGGCCTGAACTGCCGTGCCCGGTCCGGCGGCATCTGAGGTCCGGACCGGGCTGGAGGGATTAGCGCCAGACCAACGCGATGTGTGCGGCCAGGTAGGCAATGGCCATGAGGATGATCCCTGCGGTGACCTGGACGAGCAGCGTACCGACGAAGCCGTTCGGCCGCCACCCGGCCGGCTGCTTCGTGGAGCTGCTGGAGACCGTGAAGATCTCGTTCGGCTGGTCCGGTCCTGTCGCGCGTGTCTTCGGGGCCTGAACCGGTGTACCTCGCGGCCGCGTTGTGGTCTTCTTACCCATGTGGTCCTCTCGGGCCTCCGGTCCGCCACGGCCTTTTCGACGGGAGCGTGGCGGGCCGTCCAATGACCAACGGTTGCTGATCGTGGTCTCAGGCTCTCCCAGGGGCCGGCCTTGCCGGAACGCGCAACGAAGCGAGTTTTCCAGCACTTAACGGTCTGTCAACATTGCGTACGTGCGCAATGGTGACCTTGGGGTGGACGTGGCCGATGGCCTCCCGAGCAGGCGGAAGAAGGCCGAGCTCAAGCCGATCGACGGCGAGGTGGAGGGCCCGGATCGACTTCTCATGGAACGTCTTCGGGAGCTGTACGAAGGGAGTAGCTGGGTCAGTCTTCGGGAGTTCAGCGAGGCGATCGGACGAGTGAGGGCGAGGAAGCTCGGTACGACGCTCGACGTGAGGCCTGACCTCAAGCCTGACGTCGGAACGCTGTCCTACTACATGAGAGGTGGCGGGAAGAGCGGCGCGCGGGGGCGGCCTCGCCGAGTGACCGAGGAGTTCCTCTACGAGCTCTTTCAAGCGCTGGAGGAGGAGCAGGACGGCGGCCGGGGTGAGTGGGCCCGCAGATCCCGGCTGACCGAGGACGTGCGGGTGGACACGCTGCGGTTGTACGTTGAGGCCATCCGGGTCACGCAGCCCGTGCGGGCACGGCTGCTCGAGCTCCAGACGCAGCACGTAGACCTCGGCGACCGGTACGAGGGTCTTCGGCAACTGGTCGATGATCTGCGGGATGAGTTGGAGCAGGCCCGCGTCGAACGTGACGCACTCGACGGGCAGAACAAGCTTCTTCGGGAGCAGTCGGATCTGGACAACGAGGCGCTGCGCGCGAACGAGGACCTACGTGCCGTCCTCACCGCGAGGATCGGTGGACTGAAGGACGATCTCGCTCGTGCCCAACAGGACCGCGACCATGTTCGACGCGAGTACGAGGCGCTGAAGAACGAGATGCGGGTCGTCGTGGAGGCGGCCGCGGTGGAACGACAGGTTCTGGTCGAGCAGCACGAGGCAGCGGTCACGATCCAGGCCGTGCTCCTGGAAGAGGTGCAGCGCGACGCCCAGGACGAGAAGGCGAAGCGGCTTACTGCCGAGGCCCAGCTGCAGTCGGTGTATCAGGAGCTGACCGCGCCGATGCCCAGCGTGGCGCTTGAGCCGGCCCCGCGGGGGCCACGGGCCGAGGACGTGGTGGCCATGCTCGCGAGGCTGCGCGACCTTCCGACTATCGGTGACGAGCGGTTGCTCGCCGGTCACGAGAGCGCGATCGTCTCGCAGCTCGTGTGGCTCCTTCGGACCTTTCCGCGGATGGCGGACACGGCGGTCGAGTCGCTGTGCGAGTACGTTCGGCGCGTCCGTAGCGTCCACCAGGTCAAGCTTGGTCGGGTCGGTCGGGGAGGCACCGCCGTGCAGCTGATCGTCGATCTGCTGGGACGGCCCAATGTGGCACGGACGTCAGTCGATCTGACTGGGACTGACCTGTCCTACATGACGTTTCAGGGGCGCGACCTGCGTTACGCCCGGCTCTCCGGTTGCGAGCTCAGGCGTGTGAACTTCCGGGGCACCAACCTGGCGAACGCGGATCTTCAGCGCGCAGACCTGCTCATAGCCAACTTCACCGGTGCGACTCTGCACGGTACCAACATGGAGGGGGCCGCAGGTCTGCGGATCGAAGCCCTGGCGGATGCCAAGATCGACAAGAACACCATCCCGCCGGATGGTTTCGTCCTCATCCGCAGACCATGGGGACGATGGGTCCTTGCTGAATCCGAACGCAGCACCACTGCTGGTGAACGACCGGACCCTCATCCGATGCCGAGTGTCGGCCAACTGCTGCAGCAGGCCCGCACATGGCAGGGCCGCACCCTGTCCGACGTAGCCGCCCGCTTGGGTGTCACCGAGGAGTTGGTGGCGAAGATCGAGTCTGACGACGCCCAAAGCCTGAGGCTCCTCGAACTCGTGAGGGATTTCGCCGTGGACGTTCAGGTCGATCCCGTCAGGATCCGGTCTCTGCTGAAGCGTCAGGCGAACCGTCCGATCGACGTGCTCCTGCAGGAGCACGACCCCCTGCGCAAGCTTTGACCGCCAGCTGGACTCTGTTGTGCATTTCGGCCGGGGCTGTGCGGTGAGTTGGTAGGCGAGGCGGGACAGTCGGCTTGTCCGGGGCTTGGGGTTGATCGGGT